>CAZQET010000380.1:0-16024 GCA_964591825.1 uncultured Conexibacteraceae bacterium | reverse complement strand
AGGTCGTCAGGCACATCTGGGAGGAGCACGGGCCGGACACGGAAATCCTCTTCGGGCCCGACATGTGGCTCGGCGCCTTCGTCGAGCGCGAGACCGGGCTGCGCGAGGACCCGGAGCGCCGCGCCCGCTTCCACATCTGGGACGGCGAGTGCCACGTCCACGCCGGGATCAGGCCCGGCGACATCGCCCAGACCCGGGCCGAACACCCAGAGGCCGAGTTCCTGATCCACCCGGAGTGCGGCTGCGCCACCCAGGCGATGGAGTACGTCGCCGCCGGCGACATCGAGCCGGAGGGCGTCCACATGCTCTCGACCTCCGGGATGCTCCGGCACGTCGAAGAGCACCCCGACGGCAGCTTCATCGTCGCCACCGAGAACGGGATGCTCTACCCGCTGCAGCAGGCGGCGCCACGGGCCAACCTGATCGAGGCCAACCGGATGGCCTTCTGCAAGTACATGAAGATGATCACGCTGCCGAAGTTGCGCGACAGCCTGCGCGAGATGAGGTTCGAGGTCAGCGTCCCGGCTGAGGTCGCCAAGCGGGCTCGGATTCCGATCGAGCGCATGGTCGCGATCGGCTAGTCCGAGACCGGGTAACGACAGATAGAGTCCTGGCGGTGAAGGAGCTGGCCCAACAACTGCGCGTCGATTCGGTTCGCGCCGCGGATGCAGCCGGCTCTGGGCATCCGACTTCGGGCATGTCCGCCGCCGACCTGATGGCGGTTCTCTTCAGCAAGTACCTGCGCTACGACTTCGGTGCTCCCGAGAATCGGGCCAACGACCACCTCGTCTTCTCCAAGGGCCACGCCTCGCCGCTGCTCTACTCGCTCTACAAGGCGGCCGGGGCGATCGATGACGCCGAGCTGCTCACCTTCCGCGAGTTCGGCTCTCGCCTGCAGGGGCACCCGACGCCGGAGATCCCCTGGGTCGACGTCGCCACCGGCTCGCTCGGCCAGGGGCTGCCGATTGCGGTGGGCATTGCCACCGCCGCCGCCAAGCTCGAGTCCTCGGAGCTGCGGGTCTGGACGCTCTGCGGCGACTCCGAGCTCGCCGAGGGTTCGATGTGGGAGGCCTTCGAGCACGCCGGATTCGCCGGCCTCTCCAACCTGATCGCGATCGCCGACGTCAACCGGCTCGGCCAGCGCGGGCCGACCATGCACGAATGGGACACCTCGAAGCTGGCGGCACGGGCCGAGGCCTGCGAGTGGCACGTGCAGGAGATCGACGGCCACGACTTCGAGGCGATCGATGCGGCCTACGCGGCCGCCCTGGCGGCCGACCGCCCGGCGGTGATCTTCGCCCGCACCAAGAAGGGCTCGGGCGTCTCGGCGGTCGAGGACGAGCCGGGCTGGCACGGCAAGCCGCTCGCCGACGCCGAGGCCGCGATCGAGGAGCTCGGCGGCCTTCGCGACGTGAACGTGCAGGTGCAGGCGCCGCCCGCGCCGAAGCCGTACGAGGTCGCCCGCGCCGAGGTCGAGCGGCCGAGCTACGAGGTAGGCGAGAAGGTCGCGACCCGCGGCGCCTACGGCGACGCCCTCGCCTGGCTCGGCTCGATAGACGAGCAGGTCGTCGCCCTCGACGGCGAGGTCGGCAACTCGACCTACGCTGAGCGCTTCGCCGCCAAGCACCCCGACCGCTTCTTCGAGATGTACATCGCCGAGCAGCAGATGGTCGCCTCGGCGATCGGCATGCAAACGCGGGGCTGGAAGCCCTTCGCCTCCTCCTTCGGCGCCTTCCTCAGCCGCGCTTATGACTTCGTCCGCATGGGAGCGATCTCCGGCGCCGACCTGAAGCTCTGCGGCTCCCACGTCGGCGTCTCGATCGGGGCCGACGGCCCCTCACAGATGGCGCTCGAGGACATCGCCTCGCTGCGGGCGGTGCTGGGCAGCGTCGTCCTCTATCCGTCCGACCCCAACCAGACGGTCGCCCTGCTCGACGCGATGCGCGAGCACCGGGGAATCAGCTACATGCGCACCACGCGCGAAAAGACGCCGGCCATCTACGCCGCCGGCGAGGAGTTCGCGATCGGCGGCAGCCACACCGTGCGCTCCAGCGAGGACGATGCGGTGACGCTGATCGGAGCCGGGATCACCCTGCACGAATGCCTGAAGGCGGCCGATGCGCTCGCCGAGAAGGGCGTTGCCGCCCGGGTCATTGACCTCTACTCGGTGAAGCCGGTGGACGCCGAGGCGATTCTCGCCGCGGCCGCGGAGACGCGGGCGCTCGTCACCGTCGAGGACCACTGGATCGAGGGCGGCATCGGCGACGTGGTCGCCGCGGTCCTCGCCGAGCACGGCGTCTCCACCAGCCTCACCCGCCTCGCCGTCACCGAGCGCCCCGGCAGCGGCCCGCCCGAGGCTCTGCTCGCCGCCGCCGGCATCGATGCCGAGCAGGTCGTCGCCGCCGCGGAGCGCGTTCTGGCACCCGCCGGAGCCTAGTCCGAGACACGACCGTGTCTTGAAAAATCTCAGGCCGTACCGTAGAAAGGTATGGTGGCTGGGTTCAGGGGGAACGTGGGGGCCGCGCTCGTCTGCGCGGCTGCGCTGATCGCACCCGCGCCTGCCCTTGCAGCGGGCCCGCCTCTGATCGACGCGGCCTGGGTCCAGCAGGTGACGACGACCGGCGTGAGCATGCGGATGGATCTCAACCCGAACGGGGCGAGCACCACCTACTACTTCGAATACATCACCGATGCCGCCTTCCAGGCGAACCCCCCCGGCGAACGCTTCGCCGGCGCGGCGAAGACCACGATCGGGAAAACGAGCGGCTCGACCTTCCTCGAAGTCGCGCCGACGCTGGGCGCGCAGCTCCAGGCCGGGACCGTGTACCACTACCGGCCGGCGGCGTCGAACAAAGACGGTAGCGCCACCGTCGGCGAAGCGCTCGAGCACATCTTCGTCACCAAGGAAGCGAGCAAAGCCTTCGTCCTGCCCGACGGCCGGGCCTGGGAGATGGTCTCCCCGATCGACAAGGGGGGTGGGGCGATCGCTGCACCTGGCAGTCTCTTCGGCGGCGGGGACCTGCAGGCCGCCGCGGCCGGCGGCGCCGTCACCTACGGTTCGGGGACGGTCTTCGGGGAAGCCGCCGGAGCGCCGCCGGTGAGCCAGTACGTCTCGCGCCGCGAAGGGTCGGCCTGGATTACCGAAGGCGTCTCGGCGCCGCTCGAATCAGCGGCCTACGGGGACCGCCCCGACGGCGCCCCCTACAGGCTCTTCTCGGCCAATCTCTCGCGGGGGCTGATGTTCGGTGGGCTGGCCTGCAGGGGTGGCTTGGAAGCCTGCCCAGCGCCCAACATGCCGCTTGCGGGCAGCGGTGCGCCGGCCGACTACATGGCCTATTACCTGCGCGAAGGCGGCGCCTTCTCCTCGCTGCTGACCGCCGGCGACGTGGCGCACAGCGCGCTGGCACCCGACGCGCTCGAACTCGCCTTTGCCGGCGCCGCGCCCGATCTCTCCCACGTCGTCCTCTCCAGCTGCGCGGCGCTGACCGCCGACGCGGTCGAAGTCCCCGGACCTCCCGGGCACTGCGACGACGGTGCGCGGAATCTCTACGAGTGGTCGGCCTCGGGGCTGCGGGCGGTCAACCTTCTCCCTGGCGCCAGCGTGACGAGCCCCGGGGCGGGCCTGGCCGCACCCGTCGCCGCCGTCTCTGAAGACGGCTCGCGCGTCTACTGGACCGATGGCTCGGCTATCTACCTGCGCGAAGGCGATGAAACCGCGTCGCTTCCCGAAGCCTCCGGCGGGGAATTCCAGGCGGCGACTCCCAGCGGCGCCTTCGCCTTCTTCCTCGCCGGCGAAAGGCTCTACCGCTTCGTCGCCGCCACGGACGCCAGCACGGACCTGACGCCCTCGGGCGGCGTGGTCGGCCTGCTCGGGATCTCGGCCGACGGTGAAACCGCCTACTACCAGGACGCCTCCGGCCTGCAACGCTGGCACGCCGGCACGACGACAACCGTCGCCGCCGGGGCAGCGGCGGCGATGAAGAGCGACTACCCGCCGGCGACCGCGACGGCCCGGGTCAACAACGACGGCCTCCACCTCGCCTTCCTCTCCAAGGCCTCTCTCACCGGGTTCGACAACCTCGACGCCGCGACCAAGCTCCCCGACGCCGAGCTCTACGTATACGGCCCGCCCGCCGAGAGCGGTGCGTCGAAGCTCATCTGCGCGTCGTGCAACCCGACGGGAGAACGCCCCCAGGGACCCACCTCGATCCCAGGGTCCTTGGTCAACGGCAGCACGGCCGCATACCGTCCGCGCGCCCTCTCCGGCGATGGCTCACGCGTCTTCTTCGAAACCGCCGACGACCTCTCCGACAAAGACACCGACGGGGCGGTTGACGTGTACGAGTGGGAGGAGCCCGGCGCCGGTGGCTGCTCGCGTCAGTTCGGCTGCGCCATGCCGATCAGCAGCCCGACCGGCAGCGGCGGCACCTTCGTCGACGCCTCCGCCGACGCCGAGGCGACCGACGTCTTCTTCCTGACCGGCGACACCCTGGTCAAGGGGGACCCGGGCTCAATCGACCTGTACGACGCGCGCGTCGAGGGCGGCCTGTCCGGGCCGCCCGAAGAAATCGTCTGCGTCGGCGATGCCTGTCAGCCGCTGCCGGGCGAACCGGAAGACCCGACTCCCGGGACCCTGGTCTCGAACCCCGGCAATCCCCCGCTGCACGTTTACGGGCCGAAGAGGAAGAGGAAGCACAGGCGCCGGCATCGCCACCACCACCTCGGAGCCGGGCGCCGAGGGCGAGCTCACCGGGCCGGGGGACCGCGATGAGCCGCCTACCCGCGATTCTCGCCCTGCTGGCGCTGGTTGCGCTGGCCCTGCCGAGCGCCGCCGACGCGCTCGAACTGCTGCCCGGCGCGGAAGGCTTCGACGCCAACGTCTACGCCGAAGGCGGCGGCCCGGCGACGCAGGCGGGGTCGCATCCCCTCGCGCTGACCTTCAGCGTCGGCTTCGAGACCGAAAGCGGCGGGCCCTTCACCGAAGGCGACCTGCGCGACCTCAGCCTCGAGATGCCGCCGGGCCTGATCGAAAACCCGACCACGATCGCGACCAAGGAATGCAGCCAGGTCGCGTTCAGCACCCCCCGCGTCTCGCCCTGGGAAACGAGCCTCTCCGGCGAGAGCTGTCCAGACGACTCCCAGGTCGGGATCGTCACCGTTCGCTCCTCCTTCGCCGGCGGCGAAACGCGCACCTTCGGTCTCTTCAACCTCGCCGCTCCACCCGGCGCTCCCTCGGAGCTCGGCTTCAATCCCTACGGCGATCCGGTGATCCTCGTCCCCTCGATCCGCCAGGCGGCCGGTGAATACGGGCTCACCCTGAACGCCAAGGGGGTCTCCCAGCTGCTCGACCTCTCGGGTCTCACGGTGACGATCTGGGGGGTCCCCTGGTCGGTCGTCCACAACGAACAGCGCGGCGATTGCCTGAAGGAGACCGAACCCGGATTCGGCTGGGCGAAATGCTCGGTGGGAAGGCCGTCGCAGGTCGGCAGCCGGCCGCACGCCTACCTGACCCTGCCGACCTCCTGCGAAGAGCCGCTCGACTTCCGCCTCTCGGTTCGCTCCTGGGACGCGAGCGAACCGCAGCCGCCGGCGCGCGAGACGAGCGGCAAGCAGAACCTCGAAGACTGCGGAGCGCTCCCCTTCGAACCCCAGGCCTCCGCTCGGCTCAGCGACCCCCGCGCCTCCTCGCCCTCGGGCTACGCCTTCGACATCGAAGTCGATACCAGCGGCGTGGTCGAACCGGAATGCTCGCCGGGCAGCGGCGGGACGGCGGGCTGTGCCCCCACCCCCGTGCGCAAGGCGGTCGTCACCCTGCCTGAGGGCGTGACGATCAACCCCTCGGTGGGCTCCGGCCTCGGCGTGTGCAGCCTGGCCCAGTATGAGCAGGGCGAGACGCCCAGCTCGCCCTTCGGCGCCGGCTGCCCGAGCGAGTCAAAGATCGGCGACTTCTCCGTCAAGAGCCCGATCATCACTGCGCCGCTGGAAGGCGCCATCTATCTCGCCGCGCCCCACGACAACCCCTTCGGCAGCATGCTCGCCGTCTACCTGGTGGCCAAGTCGATCCAGCGCGGCATCCTCGTCAAGGTGGCCGGCGAATTGAAAGCCGACCCGAGCACCGGCAGCCTCACCGCGACCTTCGACGACCTGCCCCAGCTGCCCTACTCCGACCTTCACATCCACTTCCGCGAAGGCCAGCGCAGCCCGCTGGCGACGCCGGCGGCCTGTGGGCCGATCTCCACCGAGGTCGACTTCACCCCCTGGCGCGACCCTGGCCTCGTCGGGCACCGTTCGCTGCCCGCCTCGATCGACGCCGGCTTCGGTGGCGGGCCCTGCCCCACGGGCCTGGCCCCCTTCGCGCCACAGGCAAAGGGCGGCACGCTCAACTCGCGCGCCGGCGCCTACACCCCCTTCTATCTGCACCTCACGCGCAGGGTGACCGAACAGGAGATCACCTCCTACTCGGCCTCCCTCCCACCCGGCCTGCTGGGCAAGATCGCCGGCGTTCCTTATTGCCCGGACGCCGACATCGAAGCGGCCCGGCACAACTCCGGCGTTGGCGAGCGCGATCACCCCTCCTGCCCACAGGCGAGCCTGATCGGCCACACCTACTCCGGCTACGGGGTCGGCTCGGTGCTCGCCTACGCTCCGGGCAACCTCTACCTCGCCGGCCCTTACCGGGGCTCCTCCTTCTCAGTCGTGGCGATCGACTCCGCCCTGGTCGGCCCCTTCGACTTGGGCACGGTGATCGTCCGCTCGGCCGTGCGCATCGACCCCGAAACCGCCCAGGCCTCGATCGACGCCACCGGCACCGATCCGATCCCCCACATCGTCGAAGGCATCCCGATCCACCTGCGCGACGTGCGCGCCTACATCGACCGCCCAAACTTCACCCTCAACCCGACCAGCTGCGCGCCCTTCACCGTCGCCTCGGCCCTGAACGGAGCTGGGCAGCGCTTCGGCGACATCTCCGACGACACCCTGGCCACGGCGACCTCGCCCTTTCAGGCCTTCGACTGCGGCTCGCTGGGCTTTCGGCCGCAGCTCTCGATGCGGATGGCGGGGCGCCCGCGCCGCGGCGCCTACCCCTCGCTGCGCGTCGTCGTGCGCCCCCGCGCCGGCGATGCCAACATCGCCTCCTCCCAGGTCACCCTGCCGCGCTCGATCTTCCTCGAACAGTCGCGGATCGCGACGATCTGCACCCGCGCGCAGTTCGCCGCCAAAGCCTGTCCGTCCGGCTCGGTCTACGGCCACGTCCGCGCCTTCACCCCGCTGCTCGAAGCGCCGATGGAAGGCCCGGCGATCCTGCGCTCCTCCTCCCACACCCTGCCCGACCTGGTCTTTGTCCTGCGCGGCCACGGGGTGGAGGTCGACGTCGCCGGTCGCATCGACTCCAACAAGGGCGGCATCCGCGGCAGCTTCCCGACGATCCCCGACGCGCCGGTGAGCAAGTTCGTGCTGAAGATGCGCGGCGGCCGCCATGGCGTGTTGGTCAACGCCGCGAACCTCTGCAAGAAGCGCCAGCTCGCCACGGCGCGCTTCGTCGGCCACGCCAATCGCGGCTGGCGGGTGCATCCTGAAGTGAAGGCGGAGTGCAAGAAGAGCGAGAGGAGAGGGCATCGATGAGACCTGGGCTGCGGATCGCACCATTCGTCTGCGCGCTGCTCGCGTCGCTTGCGCTGGGCGCGCCTCCGGCCACGGCCTTCCGCGCCTCGCTGACTCAGGAAATACCCGAAGGACGGGAAGAATGGCTGACCGAAGAACAGCTTGCGAAGCTCCCCGCCGTCACCGAAAAGCAGATTGAAGGAGCCTGCGGCGTTGCCTACTCGCCGCTGACCAAACACCTCTCCGTCGCCGACTATTACCACCGCGCGGTGCACGAATTCATGCTCGACGGCACCTTTGCCGGCTCTCTGCTGCTCGCCGGCGGCGTCCCGTTCACGCCGATAGACGAGCTCAACTCGGTCTGCGGGCTCGCGATCGACGCTTCCGGCAATCGCTACGCGAGCGAATTCCAACAGCGAGTGCTCCTGCTGCCGGGGGAAGAGGAAATCGATCCGGGCCCCGCCACGGGAATCGCGGTGGACGACGCGGGAGACCTGTACGTCGACGACCGCACCTACGTCGCCGTCTACGACGCCCCGGTGACGCCCGGCGAGGAACCGTCGCTGAAGATCGGCAGCCACGGCGCCCTCCTCGACGCCTACGGCCTGGCCGTCGACTCCAAGACCGGCCGGGTCTACGTCGCCGACGCGGCCGACGAGACGGTGAAGGTCTTCAAACCGGCCGTCGATCCGGACAACCCCGCGGCGACGATCGATGGGCCCGGGGGCGAAGGCTTCCACTCACTGGTCGGCGCCGCCCTCGCGGTCGACGAAAGCAAAACCGAAGGTGAGGGGCACCTGCTTGTCGTCGACGACCTCGAACCGCTGACGGCGCGCCCGCGCGCCGCCGTCTACGAGTTCGGCGCCGCGGGCCAGTACCTCGACCGGCTGTCGACGCGGAGAGTCGGCGGCCCTGGCGAAGCCAAACCGATCGGCCCGGTCTTCGGCGAACCCTCGGGGATCACGGTCGACCCCGGTACGGGCGATCTCTACGTGACGACCGGCAACAGCGAACGCGCGAACCTCCTCGCCTACGGCCCCTTCGAACCCGCGCCACCCCCGCCTCCGAGCGAAACCGGCGGCGGGGCGGACGGCGGTGGCGCCGTCTCGACGCGCGCGAGCGCGCCGACGATGCGCGCCGCAACCGCCGGATCGCCGGCGTCGGACTCAACCGTGGTCCAGCAGCGCGGCGTCCGGGTCAGCTTCGACGGCAAGCTGACGCCGAAGGCGCTGCCGCGTCACGGCGTGGCGCCGGTCGGGATCGTCGTCGACACCAGGATCTCGGCGACCGGGGGAGGAGCCCCGCCCCAGCTGCGCCGCATCTCGATCGCGATCAACCGTAACGGCCGCCTCGCCTCTCACGGCCTGCCGGTCTGCCGCCTACAGCAGATCCAGCCCTCGACCACGGCGGGGGCGCTCGCCGCCTGCCGCGCCTCGCTGGTCGGCGAAGGGCATTTCTCGGCCAACGTCAAGCTGCCCCAGCAGTCGCCCTTCCCCTCGGCAGGCAAGGTCCTCGCCTTCAACGGTCGCTTCCACGGCAAGCCGGCGATCCTTGCCCACATCTACGGCACCCAGCCGATACCGACCTCGATCGTGCTGCCCTTCCTGATCGGCAGCTCCCACGGCACCTACGGGACGACGCTGTCGGCGTCGCTGCCCCAGGCGACCGGGAGCTGGGGCTACGTGACCGGGTTGCGGATCAGCCTGCGGCGCCGCTTCAACTACCGCGGTCGCTCGCGCAGCTACCTCAGCGCCGGCTGTCCGGCGCCTGCCGGCTTTCCCGGCGCTGCCTTCCCGCTGGCGCGCACGCGCTTCGCCTTCGCCGGACACCTGAACCTGGTCTCGGTGCTCAACCGTTCCTGCAGGGCGAAGGGGTAGTCAGCCCGGGTGCGAGTCCGAGACATATATGAAGAATCGCTAACGCTTCGCTAATCTGCTGCCCATCTATTTGGGCGCGTAATTGCGCGCTCGGCGGGACGCAGGAGTCAACCTGTACCCGCAGAAGGGTGCGCCGGCATGGCCAGATTCCGAAAGCGAAATAGCGATGTCTCTGATTCGCAGGCGCCGCGGCGCAGCCCCGGCGGCAAGCCAATCATCGAGCTGCGCGACGTGACCAAGGTCTACCCGGGCGGCCACATGGCGCTGGATCGGGTCTCCCTGGCCGTCGACCGCGGTGAGTTCGTCTTCCTCGTCGGCCCCACCGGCTGCGGCAAGTCGACGCTGATCAAGACCCTGATCCGCGACGAGGCGGTCACCGACGGCACCGTCCGCATCGCCGGCCGCGACATCGGCGCCCTGTCGGAGAAGAGGATCCCGCAGCTGCGGCGCAACATCGGCACCGTCTTCCAGGACTTCAAGCTGCTGCCCGATCGCACCGTCTACGACAACGTCGCCTACGCCCTGCAGGTGATCGGCGCCAGCCGCGCGCAGATCCGCTCTAAGGTCCCCGAGACCCTGCGCCTGGTCGGCCTCTCGACCAAGCTCAACAGCTATCCCGACCAGCTCTCCGGCGGCGAGCAGCAGCGCGTCTCGGTCGCCCGCGCCTTCGTCAACCATCCGCCGCTGCTGCTCGCCGACGAGCCCAGCGGCAATCTCGACCCGGTCACCTCGATCGGCGTGATGCAGCTGCTCTACCGGATCAACAAGACCGGTACGACGGTGGTCGTCGTCACCCACGATCGGGAGATGGTCGACCGCATGCGCCGGCGGGTGATCGAGCTGTACGAGGGCCGCGTCGTCCGCGACGAGGTCGCCGGCGGCTACACCGAGGAGTCGACGACCGAGTTCGGCGTGCGCATGCGAGCCGAGATGGGCGTCGCCCCCGAGGGCCAGACCAACGGACACGACGCGTTGATCTAGATGGGACGGCTCTTCTTCTTCATCGCCGAGGCGTTCCGGGCGCTGCGCCGCAACGGCGCCCCAAGCATGGCGGCGATCGTCACCACCGTGACCACCGTGGTGCTGCTCGGTGTCCTGATCCCGGTCTTCCAGACGACCCAGGCGAAGAGCGAATCGGTGCGCGAAAGCCTCGAATTCCGGGTGCCGGTCTACGACGACGCCACGACTGGCGAAATCGACGCGCTCCAGCAAAAGCTGGAAGCGATCCCGCACGTGAAGTCGGTGCGCTTCATCAGCAAGAACGAAGCCCTGGCCGAATTCAAGGCCTCCTACGGCAAGAGCAAGGTCGAAGAATCGATCACGCAGCTGCGCGGCTACAACCCGCTGCCGGGGAACTTCTCGGTCAAGCCCGACGACGCCGCCAACCTGGAATCGGTGCGCGCCGCGGTCGCCCCGCCCGGGCCGAACGGCGACCCGCAGCCGATCTCGCCGATCGTCAACGCCGAAACGCCCACCTTCCAGCAGCAGCAGGGCGGCAAGAAGATCGAGCAGGTGACCAGCGCGCTGAAGATCGTGCTGACCGTGATCACGGCGCTCTTGATCCTCGCCTCGCTGATGCTGGTCGGCAACACGATCCGGCTCTCGATATACACCCGCCGCCGCGAGGTCGAGGTGATGCGCCTGGTCGGCGCGACCCGCTGGTTCATCCGCTGGCCCTTCATGATCGAGGGCGTGGTCGTCGGCTTCGCCGGCGGCCTGATAGCCATACTGATCCTGTGGCTGGGCAAGATCACCATCGTCGACCCGCTGAGCAGCACCTTCTCGTTTCTCGCGGCCCAGAACACCACGACGCTCTCCTTCCCGGCGCTGGTGGCGATCCTCTTTGCCGCCTCGGTGCTCGTCTCCGCGATCGGCTCGGGCGTCACCCTGCGCCGCTTCCTGAAGGTCTGAGCCCGTCGTGAGAGTCGGCAGGATCGCGGCCCTGGTGGTCGCCTTCGTCGTCGTCCTCTGCGCCGGCATCTGGCTCGGTGGCCACCCGGCGAAGCTGCCCGAATTCCTCCGCGACCGCTTCGTCGACGAAAGCGCCGGGCTCAACCTGGAAGCGACGGAACTGATCGAGGACAACTACTTTCGGCCCGTGGGGCCGATCGAGCTGACCAACGCCTCGCTGCAGGGCATGGTTCGCGAGCTGCGCCGCCGCCACCGCGATCGCTTCTCCGACTACTTCTCCCCGGAAGCGTTGGAACGCTTCGACGAGGAGATCTCGGGCCACTTCTCGGGGATTGGCCTGACCGTGACCCAGGTCGCCCAGGGGCTGCGCGTCGACTCGGTCTTTCCAAAGTCGCCGGCGCAGCGGGCTGGAATCAAGCCCGGGGACCTGATCGTCTCGGTCGACGGCGACTCGATCGCCGGCGAGAGCAGCGCGGCCTCGACCGAGAAGATCAAGGGGCCGGAAGGGTCCACCGTGACTCTCGGGGTGCGGTCGGATCCGGCCGCCAAGGCGCGGCAGCTGGAAGTGACCCGCGAACAGATCTCGCTGCCCGTGGTCAGCAGCCGGGTGAAGGAGGTCAATGGGCGGAAGCTCGGCTATGTGCGCCTGCTCTCCTTCAGCGAAGGGGCCCACGCGGCCCTGCGCGAAGCCGTGGAAAAGGTGCAGAAGCAGGGGGCGAAGGGGGTCGTGCTCGACCTGCGCGGCAACGGTGGCGGGCTGCTCGAGGAGGCGGTCTTGAGCGCCAGCATCTTCCTGCCCAAGGACGAAGTCGTGGTCACCACCGACTCCCGCACCCAGGGCCACGCCGTCTACAAGACCGTCGGCGACAACCTGCCGAAGCTGCCGCTGGCGGTGCTGATCGACCGCAACACCGCCTCTGCCGCCGAGATCCTCACCGCCGCCCTCGCCGACGACGCCGGCGCCACCGTGGTCGGCACCCGCTCCTACGGCAAGGGCGTCTTCCAGCAGGAGCTCGGCCTCTCCAACGGCGGCGCCCTGAAGCTGACCGTCGGCGAGTACTTCACGCCCAATGGCGTCAACCTCGCCAAGAGCCATGGCATCCATCCCGAGGTGAAGGCGCGCGACACCCCGAGCACCCCCGCCGACGAGGCTCTGGAAAGGGCCTTCGGCACGTTGTGAGCGAGGGGCGCGACTGGCGCTACTACCGGGAGCGCCAGCGGCAGCGCGGACGGCAGCGGCGGAGGCCGCGCAACGCGCGGCAGGCGATCGACGCGCTGCTCGAGGAGCGGCTCGAGCGGCGCGGCTTCCCGGCGGCGCTGGAGGCCGAAGCCGGGCGGGCGGCCGAGGCGGCAGCGGCAAGCGCCGGCCGGCGACGCGACCTGACCGATCTCGCCACCTTGACGATCGACCCGGCGACGGCGCGCGACTTCGACGACGCGATCTCGGCGCGGCGCGAGGCCAACGGCGTGCGGCTCTGGGTCCACATCGCCGACGTCGCCGCGCACGTCAGGCCCGGCACGCCGCTCGACCTCGAGGCGCGGCGGCGCGGCAACAGCACCTACGTCCCCGGCGCGGTCGAGCCGATGCTGCCGCGGCTGCTGAGCGAGGACGCCTACAGCCTGGCGCCGAACGTCGAGCGCCTCGCGGTCACCGCCGAGATCGAGCTCGGTGCAAGCGGCCAGCCGCGCGCCGCCAGCTTCTACCGCAGTCGCATCCGCTCCCGCGCCCGCCTCGACTACGACCAGCTCGACCTCGTCTTCGGCGGCCGGGTGGGCGCGCCCGAGGCGGTCGCCGAGCCGCTCGCGGTCGCGCGCGAGGCCGCCGCGGCGCTGGGCGAGCATCGCGGCACGACCAGCCTCGACGTCGAGTCCTTCGAGCCGGAGTTCCGCTTCGACGCCGCCGGGGAACCGACCGGCGCCCGCGCGGTCGCCCAGACCGAGGCGCACCGCCTGATCGAGCGGCTGATGATCCTCGCCAACGAGCAGGTGGCGCAGCTGCTCGAGCGCAAGCGGGTGCCGGCGGTCTATCGCGTGCACGCCCAACCCGACCCGCTGCGCATCGAGCGCCTGGTTGGGCAGCTGCACGCGCTGGGCGTGCCCACCCCGCCGCTGCGCGAGGGCCTGGCGCCGGCCCAGGCGGGAGCGGTGGCGGCGGAGGCGAGTCGCCTCGTGATCGCTGAGGCGAGGCGGCGCGGGCACGGGCGTGAGGCGTATACATCGCTGGTGCTCCGCTCGCTGATGCAGGCCTCCTACAGCGACCGCAACGCCGGCCACGCTGGCCTCGGCAGCGCTGCCTACTGTCACTTCACCTCGCCGATCCGGCGCTACCCGGACCTGCTCGTGCATCGAGCCCTGCTCGCCGTCCTGAACGAGGGCGAGGAGGCGCCGCGAGCGGCGGAGGCGCGCGAGGTGGCCTGGCATTGCAGCGAGGCCGAGCGTGAGTCCGAGCGCATCGAGCGCGACGCCGACGACGTCTGCGCCGCCTACCTGCTGCGCCGGGAGCTCGCCGAGCGCGGCGAGGACGCGGGGTTCGACGGCGAGGTCTCGGGCGTGATCCGGGCCGGAGCCTTCGTCGCCTTCGGGGGCGAGCTGGGCGACGTCTACGAAGGCTTCCTGCCGGCCCGGGAGATGGGGCTCGAGCGCTTCGAGCTGAACGAGACCGAGACAGCGCTGATCGGAAGCGAGTCGCGGACGGCATTGCGGCTCGGCGATCCGATATCCGTCCGCGTCGCCGACGTCACCCCCGAGCGTGGCCGGGTCGACCTGGAGCCCGTCGATGTCTAAGAAGCAGAAGAAGCAGCGCCAGCCGGCCTCGGGCGACGTCGCCACCAATCGCCGCGCCCGCCACAGGTTCGAGCCGGTCGAGAAGATGGAGGCCGGGATCGTCCTGCGTGGCTCCGAGGTCAAGTCCCTGCGTGGCGGCAAGGCCCAGATGACCGACGCCTACGCGGTGGTCGACAGGGGCGAGGTCTGGCTTCGCAACCTGCATATCCCGCCGTATGAGCCGGCCAGCCGCGAGAATCACGAGCCCGAGCGACCACGCAAGCTGCTCCTGCACAAGGGCGAGATCGAAAGGCTGATCGGCAAGACCGCCGAGAAGGGGCTGACGCTGGTCCCGCTGCGCATCTACTTCAAGGGGTCGCGGGCCAAGGTCGAGCTTGCGTTGGCGCGCGGCAAGGAGGGCCGGGACCGCCGGCGCGAGATCGCGGATCGTGACGTGCGGCGCGAAGTCGAGCGGGAATTCAAGGGCCGAATGAGGTAGCTTCGAGGCCGATGCGTTCCAGGATTGCCCTGCTCTGGTCTGCCTTCGCCGCGGTTGCGCTGGCGCTGCCGGCGGTGGCACAGGCGGCGCCCCTGCCCAGCGGCAACTTCGTCAGCGACAACATCAAGTACTTCGTCGCCGTCCTCGCTGCCGCGATCCTGCTGTTGCTGCTGGTGATCAGCATCACCAGGCGCCGCGAAAAGGAAAAGGCAGGGAAGCAGGCCAAGGCGCAGCCTCAGCCTGGGAGCCCGCCGACGCCAGCCTCCGCCACGGCCGCGCAGACTCAGACGACGGAGATTCCGGCGACCCCTCCGCCGGCCGGGGGCGGCCCGCCGATTGCGACATCCGTTCCGCCGCCGACCGCCGAGGCCCCATTGGGCGCCAAGGAGAAACGCAAGCGGGCGCGCGAGGAGCAGCGAGCGGCCCGGACCGAGCACCGCAAACAGCGTCAGGAGGCGGCGAAGCGGCGCAAGGAAGAGCGGGCGGCGAAACGGGCCGAAGGCCAGGGCAAGCGAGTCGGCCGGAGCGGTCGCGCCGGCGGCCGCCGAGCCCGCAAGGAAGCTGCCAAGGCCGAGCGCCAGCTCGCCGAGGCCCGTGCCGCGCAGGAGCGCGAGCAGCTACAGCAGGGCGTCGCCGCCTCGGCGACTCCCGCCCCAGTCGTGCCGCCGATCCCGCAGCAGCCGCCTCCGGCCGGCTCGGCCGCCCCGATCGAGCCCGTGCCAATGCCACCCCCGCAGGTGCCCACTCCGCCGCTGGGCGCTGTCGCCGCAGGCGCTCCGTCCGGCTACGAGGATCCCGTCGTGGCCGAACAGAGGGTCCGCGACAAGGTGGCGGAGATCCAGCGTGAGGAGGAGAGGATCCGTGCCGAGGCCGATCGGCGCATCCAGGAGGCCGAGCGCCTCCAGCACGAGGCCGAGGCGCGGGCGAGCGCTGCCCGGGCGGGACAGGCAGCGCAGGGCCTGGGGGTCGCATCGACGCCTCCCATCCAGGCGGCGGCGCCGACGAGCGGGGTCGGAGAGCTGCAGACCGCCGAACAACATCTCCAGCAGGAGCGCGAAGCCCAGGAGCGGGCGATGGCCGAAGCCCAGGAGCGCCTGCGTGAGATCGAGGAGCGCACCAAAGAGGCCGAACGGCGTGCCGCCGAGGCGCAACGCCTCGCTCAGCTCAAGTCCGAAGAGGACGAGCGCGAGCGGCGCCTGCAGGAGATTCGCGAGAGCGTCGCGCAGGCGGAGGAGCGGGCTCGCGAGGCGGAGCGTCGCGCCATGGAAGCCGAACGGGCCGTGATCCAGTCGGTGCAGGGGGGAGCTGTCGCGCCGCAGCCGACTCCGCCCGCGCCGTCGCCCCAACCGGAACCGCCGGTCCCGCCGGCGCC
>CAZQET010000379.1:0-6206 GCA_964591825.1 uncultured Conexibacteraceae bacterium | reverse complement strand
CGCAGCACCTCGATTCCCTCAGGATTGTCAGCCCTGAGCAGGGCGTTGCCGAGCTCGCGGCTGACGTCAAGCCGGTCCTCCTTCGCAGGTGGCTCGCACAGCGCCCGACGCAGGTAGCTGACGGCACTGTCGGGGGCGCCGCGGCCAAGCGCCTCGGCGGCAGCGGAGCGCAGCATCTGGACCGCCCAGCGGTCATCGCTCGGCTCGGCGAGGAGCAGGTGCGAGGCAACCGCGTCGCCCGCGGCGCCGTCATCGGCAAGCAAGCGAGCGGCGTGGGCGTGGTCGGCGGCGCGGCGCGGCGCCGGCATCTCGCTGAGCACCGCGGCTCTGACCAACGGGTGGACGAAGGCGACCGGATGGGAGTCGGAGAGCAGCCCGGCGACGACGAGGCGCTCGCAGGCGTCGGCGACCGCCGGCAGGGAGAGGCCGGCGAGGGCCGCGATCAGCCGCGCCTCCGCATTCGGCTCCAGCACCGCAGCCGCGCGGGCGACGTCGGTCGCGTGCGCTCCCAGGCGGGCGAGGCGCACCAGGATTGAGCGCGAGGCGCCGGCGGCAGCGATCTCCGCCAAGCGACTGGCGTCGGCTTCGTCCAGATCCGCGTCTTCAACTTCGAGCGCTCGCATGAGCTGGACGAGGAGGAAGGGGTTGCCCGCGGTCGCCCTGCAGCAGGCGCGCGCAAACGCCTCGCTGGGTCGGCATCCGACCTCATCCGAGACCAGCGCCGCAGCGGCAGTCGCCGAGAGCGGCGATGGAACGATGACGCTGCACCCTGGCTCGCCGCGAAGCTCGTCGAGCAGCCGTTCCGGCGCATCCGGCTCGCCCGTCCTCACCGTCAGCGCAACTGCCGCGGGTACCCTGTCGAGGCGCCGGGCGATGTAGGCGAGCGCGCGAAGAGAGGCGGCGTCCGCCCACTGCGTGTCGTCGACAGCCAAAACAACCGGTAAAGACTCGGCGAGGGCGACGGTCAGCTGGTGGAGCCCTCGCTGGACGCCGTAGGGATCCGCGGCGGCTTCTTCGCCGGCATCTGGCTCGAAGATCGGCGCCGCCGAGATCGCGTCACCGCTCAGCAGCCTGCTCCGCTCGGCCGGGTCGGCGAGCGCCGGTTCGAAGAGCTGCCGCACGACGCCGTAGGCGAAGTCGCGCTCGAACTCGCCTCCGCGAGCCCGCAGCACCCGCATCCCCCGCGCCTCGGCCAGCTCCGCGCCCGAGCAGAGAAGCGAGGTCTTGCCGGCGCCGGCCTCACCCTCGATCGTCAGCATGCCGCCGCGGCCGGCCCGTACCGCGTCGAGCAGCCGCTCTATCGACTCGAGCTCCGCCTCCCTCTCCAGCAGTGCGGTCGTAGGCAGCGTCACGCCAGTGTCGATCCTACGCCGAGGACTCGGGACCGTTCAGGCGATCGGAGCCTCCTGTCCCGCGCCTGGAGTCATCGCCATCGTCAGGGCGAGGACGAGTGAAGGGATCGCCTCCGGCGAAGAAGATCGTGCCCCCTCGATCAACTTGAGGAACAATGGCGCGCGGGCACCGACTGCTGGGTCGGCCGCGGCGAGCAGCGCGAGCTCCAGCGACTGCGCCGGATCGCCGCCACCGAGCATGCACCCACCGGCCCCGGAGAGCAGGGAGACCAGTCTGCTCTCGCCAGGGGAGAGCGAGGTCGTGGAAGGACCCGGGGCTGGGCCGGCGTCGATCGGCCCCTCGCCGGCGAGCAGCGCTTCGAGCTGGCCTCCCATGACGAGGGCGATCGCATCCTCGGAGAGCCCGCTGAAGCGGGCGCAGCGAAGGGCGATCGCCAGGAGCAGCTCGACGTCCATATAAGGAGCGTCGCTGCCGTAGAGGATCCGGCCTGGCGGCACAAGGGCGAACAGCGCCAGCAGGTCGGCCGGGACGAGCCAGGCCGTGTCGAAGAAGAGGTTGGGATGCTCGGGCACCAGCGGCGAGAGCCAGGCCAGGTCGGAGATGCCGGCATGAGCAAGCACGATTCGGCATCCGCGATGCCGCTCGGCAAGCTCGACGAGCGTCTCTCCGAACGAGCCGACCCCGACCCCTGCGTGGATCAGGACCGGCGCCCGCGCCTCGCTGGCAACCTCGAAGATCGCGTCGACGTTTGGGTGCTCGAGGCGGAAGTCCTCCGAGCGGGGGTGCAGCTTGAAGCCACGCGCACCCGCGGAGAGCGCCGCGGCGGCCTCCGCTGCCCCGCTCACCCGTGGATCGAGGCGCGCGAACGGGACGAGCCGCTCAGCTGCCTGCCGACACTCCTCGATCACGCGCCGGTTCTCGACCCCGTAGCCGCTGGTCACGCAGAGCGGAAAGATCACCGAGCGTCCACCTATCGCCTCCAGCTCGGCGACGTGCTCCGCGCTCGACCGAGTCGTGCCGTCGATGTCGGCCCCGGTGTGGGCGTGGACGTCGAAGGGGTGGATCCGCTCGGCGCCGAGGGCGACCAGCTCGGCTCGGATGACGGCGCGCCGGTTCAACGGCGCGCTGGCTCTCCATGCCGATCCAGCTCGAAGCAGCCGGCCAGCTCGCGCTGCATCCAGATGTCCATGCCGGAGGGGCAAAGCATCGCCATCTGTGCAGCGACCGAGAGCGTTTGCACCGCCCCCACTCCCGCACGCTTTGCCCTGCGGCCGTGCTTTCGATTCCTGAGAGCAATTCGCATGCCCCGATCCTCGGCGAGGCAGCGCTCACTCGCATCAGGGCATCACCCTGAACTTTTGCCCAGACCTCTACGCCTGGAATGGATGGCCCAGACCCGCATCCGACATTGACCCCACCCAGGTGGGGTCAATGTCGGATGCGCATATCTCTACTGGCGGCGCCGGGCCGGCGGCTGCCCAAGGTGGCGGTGCAGGAATTCGACCTGGTCGGCAGCAACCTGGTCGAAGGTGCTCTTAGAGACGAGCGCGAAGTGACCGCCCGAATAGGTGCGCAGCTCACCGCGCGGGACGCGCTGTGCTGCCCGCTTGCCCAGCTCGGACGGATTGACGTCGTCGTCCTCGAAGACGCAGTAGAGCGCCGGGCAGCTGATCCGGCGCACCTTCCTGGCGAGGTTGTATGGCGCCGATAGGGCGGCGCGGGCGCAGACCTCGTTGCGCCAGGTCGAACCCGGCGAAGTGATCGCCGCCATGCCGGGGACCGAGTCGGGGCTGTTGAGGACCGCGAGGGAGCCCGGCTCTCCTATCGCCGGTATTCGATACGGAGCGAGGCGGCGCCAAGCGCGGGTCATGTCGCGAATCCCCGCCGCCGTCAGCCTGGCCACGTGCCCCACGCCACCGATGTGGAGGAGGCTGCTCCGGCTGTTGAGCAGGGGCGCGACGCAGACGATGGCCGCGACGTCGGCGCCGTCGACGGCCAGCGACTGGACGTGGCCGGTCCCCATCGAGTACCCCCAGATCGCGATCCGCGCGGAGTCGACCTCTTCGAGACCTCTGACGTGCGAGATCGCGGCCCGCCAGTCCTCGCGCTGGCGGGCGGGGTCCATCAGCGAGCGCGGCTCTCCCCCGCTCTCGCCCCAGTGCCTGTAGTCGAAGGCAAGAGCCGCAAAGCCGGCGTCGGCAAGACGTTCGGCGAAGGCATCGAGGCCCTGGTCGCGCACGCAGGAGAAGCCGGTTCCCATGACCACGCAGGGCACCGGCTCATTTGCTCCCCCCGGCCGGTACAGGCGACCAGCGCACTCGGCATCCTTCACCGTGAAGCGCACCCCCTCCCATTCCATGGGTGACGATCCTAATGGTCGATCCTTCGCCCACTCCTGCCAGATCGCCCCGGTGACCGTGTCATCGCTCGCCCGATCGGCGGCTGAGCGCTCTCAGCCGAGAGACGCGAGGACCTCGATCCAACGCTCGGCGGCATGCAGGTGGCCGACGCCGGGCCATATCGTCAGGTCCGCAGACGGGATCTGCGAAGCGAGCCAGCGACTGTGGGCATTGGGAATCGTCCGGTCGTCTTCCCCGTGCCAGAGGTGGACCGGCGCGTCCACGCGGCCGAGCTCGAGGCCAGACGGCCGCGTCCAGGCGGCAAAGTCCTCGACTATCCCGGCTGGACCGCCACGGCCCGCCTCCACGAGCAGTGCGGGAAGCACGGCGCGCAATTCGTCGTCGAGGACCCTCCGATCCGTAGGCGCGCTGAAATCGCGATCGAGATTCCTGCCAAACCGCTCGGGCTTCTCGCGCGCCTGCTTGAGCGCTCGGCCGACGAGAGCGCGAGCGAGCCACGGCGCTCGCGGCACCAGCAACGTCATTCCCCGGTCGGTCGGACCCAGCCCCCTTCGGTAATCCGGCATCTCCGAGGGCGCCATGCCGCTCACGATCCCCACACGCGTGACACGCCCCTCGAGGGCCATGCACGTCGCAAGGGCGTAGGGCCCGCCTGCCGAGTAGGCGAGGATCGCGAATCGCTCGATGTCGAGAAGGTTGGCCAGGTTCTCGACGTCCTCGGCCCATCCGAGGTAGGAGCGCTTGCCGAGGACCGGCGAGGACCTGCCAAAGCCGGGCCGGTCCACGGCGATCAACCTCAGGCCCGCCGACGCGACCGCGTCGGCGATCAGGCGACCGTCGATTCGCGAGCCAGGGATCCCGTGGAAGTAGAAGACCGGCGCACCCTCCGGCAACCCGTACTCACACCAGGCGAGCAACCTCCCGTCGGACAGCTCGTGCAGCTGATCTGACGGAGAAGGGACTGGAGAGACCATGCCCATCTTGAATTCGTAGAGGTTAGCCACCCACTGCAAAGAGGCGGCCGCTCCGCCCCCGGGCCCGGCGTTGGCGCCGGGCCCGGGGGGCGGGTCAGCTCACTATGAGTCGCCGCAGCGTCCGCTGCCGGTATCGCTGTAGGTGGCCGGCGTGCCCGCCGGAGCATTTGGGTTCTCCATTGCCGACTGGTAGTCCCAGGCATAGCCTTCGGGCTTGAGCGTGAACTTCATCACGCCGTAGTACTGATCCGCCCACGCCTGCAGGTTCGGCGTGCTCGGATCGACCGTGTCGAGCGACTCACCGCCGGTCCCGACGATGAACTCGCGAATCCCGTGCCGGGGATCGTAGTTGCCGGCGGGATCCATTGGCGCAAACCGCGAGTAGACGTGGTCGTGGCCGTTCAGGACCAGCGTGGCATGGTGCGCGTAGAGCAGCTTCCACCAGGCGTCAGCCGTTGCCCCCTCGGTGCTGTCGGCGGTGAATGGGCTGGCGGTCGAGCTGAACGTCGGCTGATGCCAGTAGGCAAGCGTGCACTGGCTGTGGTCCTGATTGAGGTCGTGTTCCAGCCATTTGGTCTCGCTCGAGAACCAGGAGCCGCTCGGAGAGCAGCCACCCGGCTCGTCGGCGCACTCGATGTTGAGCGAGATCAGATGCCACGCGCCAAGGTCATAGGAGTACCAGCCATTGCCGGTCTGGCCGAACTCGCCGGCCTGGCCGGAGGGCTGCGGAGCCGGCTGAGTGACGATCACTCCTGTTTTCGGGTTGGTCACCGTGTCGGTGAGTTCCTTGCCTTCCTGGTCGTGGCGAATGCCGTTGTAGTAGGCGAAGTAGCCCAGGCCGCGGACGCCGGTCTGGCCATGGTTGTCGTAGAACTCATGGTTGCCGGGCGCCGGGCGCTGGAGGAACTTGGAGGCGCCCCAGTACTTGTCGAAGGAACCCTCGAAGTCAGAGTAGTAACCGTTCTGGTACTGCTCGTCGCCGAGGATGGCGACCAGCGCCGGCTTCATCGCCTCGACCTGTTCGGCGGTGGCCGTTTGCGCCGCGTTGCGTTCGGTCGAGCCGCTGCCCTGGTCACAGGTATCGGTTTTCTTCTCCGCCTCCTCTGGCGATCCGGGCTGGCAGGAGATATCGCCGACTGCGGCCAGCACCGGGCTGGGTCCGGGCGAGTTGTATGGCCACGCGTTGTCGTTGTGCGTGAGCCAACCGCCGGGGTCGGCAACCACCGTGCCGCCCACGGCAAGCAAGACCAATGCCACGAGGCCGGCAAACAGTGCCGGGCGTCGCGGCACCCACCTGAAACCGCTCTGTGTGCTCATCTGGGCTCCTCTTGTTGGATCAGAGTGCCCCGCGAACCTAGGGTCGTCACCCGGGCGCGACGTTTCCGTTGCGTGAATTGCTCGTTGGCAAGTTGTGAAGAGCATCTTGGGATGGGGGCGATCCGCCCCCATCCCTTGGTGAGATCAGTTGTGCGAGACGTGGTAGCAGGCCACGTCGTACTGCGACTTTTCGCTGTAGTGC
>CAZQET010000378.1:0-5944 GCA_964591825.1 uncultured Conexibacteraceae bacterium | reverse complement strand
CGTGCTGGAATCGCTCTTCCGCGCTGAAGTTCGTGGGGTATCGATGAGCCGCGTACAGGGCCACGGCGGCGAGCTCGAGCGGGTCGAGACCTACCGCGGCACCACCGTGCAGATGGGCCTCTCCGAGAAGGTGCGCTTCGAGATCGCCGTCTCCGACGAGTTCGTTCAGCCGACCGTGGACGCGCTCTGCGAGGGCGCCCGCACGGGCGAAGTCGGCGACGGCAAGATCTTCGTGGTGCCGCTCGACCACGCGGTGCGGATCCGCACCGGCGAGACCGACCACGGCGCGGTGACGCCGGTCGATGGGAGGAGCACCGCGTGATCCTGCTCGCCGCTTCCCAGGCCTCGGCCTCGGCGATCGACACTGGCGATACCGCCTGGATGCTGGCGGCGACCGCGCTGGTGCTGATGATGACCCCCGCCCTGGGCCTCTTCTACGCCGGCCTGGTGCGCTCGAAGAACACGCTCAACACCTTCATGATGTGCGTCGCCGCGATCGCCGTAGCGATGGTGACCTGGGCGATCGTCGGCTACTCGCTCGCCTTCGACGGCACGGGCTCGCTGACCGGCGGCCTCGGCTACGTCGGCCTGCACGGCGTCGACTTCGCGCCGCGCGTGGGGACCAACATCCCCCACCTCGTCTTCATGGCCTTCCAGGCGACCTTCTGCATCATCACCACGGCGCTGATCTCCGGCGCTGTGGTCGAGCGGATGCGCTTCGGCGCCTTTCTCGTCTTCGCCGCGCTCTGGTCGGTGCTGGTCTACGCCGTGCTCGCCCACTGGGCCTTCGGCGGCGGCTGGCTCTCCGCCAGGGGGACCCTCGACTTCGCCGGCGGCGTCCCGGTCGAGATGGGCTCGGGCTTCTCCGCCCTCGCCGCGGCCCTGGTCGTGGGCACGCGCAAGGACTACGGACGCCAGGCCCTTCTCCCCCACAACGCCGTCTACGTGCTGCTCGGTGCCGGGTTGCTCTGGTTCGGCTGGTTCGGCTTCAACGGCGGCAGCGGCTTCTCGACCGGCCAGAACAGCGTGCTCGCCTTCACCAACACGCTGCTGACGCCGGCCTGCTCGCTGATCACCTGGTTCGTGCTCGACCTGATCCGCGGTCGCAAGGTGACCGCGATCGGCGCCGCGACGGCGATCATCGTCGGCTGCGTGCTGATCACGCCGGCCGGCGGCTACATCAGTCCCGGCTGGGCGATGGTGCTCGGCTTCGCCGGCGCGCTGCCCTGCTACGCGATGATCGTCTGGCGCCCGCGCACCCGCGTCGACGAGACGCTCGACGTGCTCGCCGCCCACGGCGTCGCCGGCTTCACCGGCGTCCTCTTCATCGGCTTCTTCGCCCAGGCAACCTGGAACGGCGTCTCCAACGGCCTCTTCTACGGCAACGCCGACCAGCTCGCCGACCAGGTGCTGGCGGTCCTCGCCGGCCCCGCCTACGCCTTCGCCGTCACCTTCATCCTGCTCAAGCTGATCGGTGCGGTGATGCCGCTGCGCGCCTCCGAACGCGAGGAGGCACTCGGCATGGACGTTACCTACCACGGCGAGGAGGCCTACGTGACCGGCGAGGGAGCGATCCTCGTCGTCCCCGAGGACGGCGGCGCCGTCCCGATCCCGGTCGCCGACCCGGGCTGAGCCCTCCTCGAGGCCTACGCGCTCTGGGCGGCGTCGGCCTCGGCGGCCAGCGCCTTGCCGTGGCGGATCAGGTCGGCGGCGCGCGCGGCGATCGCGATCGTCGGCGCGTTGGTGGTGCCGCGCGGCACGGTTGGCATCACCGAGGCGTCGACCACTCTCAGTCCATCGAGGCCCTCGACCCGCAGCTCGGCGTCGACCACCGAGCCGATCGCGCAGGTGCCAACCGGGTGGTAGATCTCGTAGGTGGTGGCGGCGACGTGGGCGCGCAGCGCCTCCTCGGAGTCGTCGGCCGGGACGGTGAAGGGCTCGGCCGCGTAGGGCACGAAGGCAGGCTGGGCGCAGATCTCCGCCGCCAGGCGCACGGCGTCGATCATCCGCGCCATGTCGGCCTCCTCCGCGTAGAAGGCGTTGCGCACGATCGGCTTCGCGGTCGGGTCGTTGGAGGCGAGCCGCACCGAGCCACGGCTCTCCGCCGTCAATAGGCAGGGCGAGACCCAGACCCCGTGCGCCTGCGGGTCCCCCATCCCCTCTTCGACGATGTGGATCGGGGCGACGTGGAGCTGGACGTCCGGCGCCTCGGCGCCGGCGCCGACCCGGGCGAAGCCGCCGGACTCGGCCAGGTTGGAGGCGAAGGGCCCGGTCTGGGAGGCCTCGTACTCGGCCATCGCCGCCGGCTCGAGCGCCTCCAGCAGGCTGCCCGGCTCGGGCGTGGTGAAGACCGTGTAGGTGGCCGGATGGTCTCCGAGGTTCTCGCCAACCGCCGGCTGGTCGAGCAGCACCTCGATTTCACGCATCGCCAGGTGCTCGGCCGGACCGACCCCGGAGAGCATCAGCAGCTGCGGCGAGTTGTAGGCACCGCCGCAGAGGATCACCTCGCGCTCGGCCCGCAGCTCCTGCGCCTCGCCGAGGCGACTCGCCTCGACGCCGACCGCGCGCCTGCCCTCGAAGAGCACGCGATTGACGTGCATGTAGGGCATCACCGTCAGGTTCTCCCGCTCGCTCGCGGGGTGCAGGTAGGCGACGGCGGCGCTGGCGCGCATGCCGCCCCGCTGGGTCACCTGATACATGCCGACGCCGTCCTGCTCGGCGCCGTTGAAGTCCTCGTTGCGGGCGAGCCCCGCCTCGACTCCCGCCTCGACGAAGGCGGGCGAGACGACGTTGCCGGAGCGCTGGTCGGAGACCGGCAGGGGGCCGCCGATCGCATGCCACTCCGAGGCGCCGCGCTCGTTGTCCTCCGCCTTGAGGAAGTAGGGGAAGAGATCGTCCCAGGCCCAGCCGGGGACCTCCCACCCGTCGTAGTCGCGGCGGTTGCCGCGGATGTAGACCATCGCGTTGATCGAGGAGGAGCCGCCAAGCACCTTGCCCCGCGGCAGCGAGACGCGCCGCCCGTTGCAGCTCGGCTCCGGCGCCGAGACGTAGTCCCAGTCGACCTCGGTGCGGGTAAGCGAGAGGTAGCCGAGCGGCACGTGGATGTTCTGGTTCGCGTCGGGCGGTCCCGCCTCGAGCAGCAGGACGCTGACCTCCGGGTCCTCTGAGAGGCGCGCCGCCAGCACGCACCCAGCCGAGCCCGCCCCGACGATCACGTAGTCGTACATGCCGCTCCTTCCCGTTGGCTGCAACGCGCTCTTCCCCCCTGGCGGGGAGAAGACGTTTCACCGGCACCCGGACCGGCGCCCACCGAGTGTACGCCGGTGGGCGCCGGCCAGATTGAGATTTCCTAGTGCTTGCCGCAGGGCGCCCGCAGCTTCAGGTGCTTGTTCTGCACCTTCTTGCCGTTCTGCCCCTTCATGTTCATGTAGGAGGACAGTCGCTCGCCCTGGCAGAGGTTCCTCGAGTTGACCAGGAGCCCCTTCTGCTTGCCGCCTTCCATGCGCAGGATGAACTTGCTCACCGGCACGTCGGGCGTGCTCGCGAACACGGTCTTGATCCCACCGTGCGGCGAGGTGATCACGCCGCGCAGGTGGATGTTCACCTGGCCGCGCAGGTTGGCCAGCAGGTCCGGCAGTTCGTGGTCAGAGGAGACCAGGTAGACCGGGCCCTTGAGCTTGCCGTCGAGCAACGGGCTGCGGGCTTCCGCGTGCCCGTAGATCGAGGCCTGCGGGCAGGTGTCGGAGGCCAGCTGCGGCCTCGTGCACACCGTCCTGATGTTGCCCTGGTCGAGGAACAGCGCGTGCGGCAGGACCAGGGCGCTGCGAGCGACGTTGGCGTCGCCCTCGCGGGTTTCGAGGATCGCCCGCAGCTTCGGGTGCTTGGCCCGGTGCGTACCGCCGGTGAGCCTCGTGTAGAGCTTCGGCTTGAAGCCGAGCTTGTCGCATTCGCTCGCCTGGAATGGCGCCGAGACCGCGTAGCTGCTCCAGGCCGAGGAGTCGGCGGGGTTGGCGCCGCCCCCCTTGATCGCGCCGGTCGTGGCCTGAGCCGCGCAATTCGTCGGGTTGAGCATGAACTGATTGCGGTCGACGTTGACGTCGATCGAGCGGATGTCGAGCTTGACGCCGCCGAAGACGTCGGGGATCGCGTCGGAGACCGCGTTGACCTGCGCGGTTTCCGGGTCGACGTTGAGCGCCACCCGGACCAGCACCGTGCCGAGGTCGAACGGTCCCGAGACGGCCGGGGTGATCACCGCCATCGACAGCGGCGCCCCCTTGTACGGTCCGGCGAGATAGGCGTTGCCGGGCAGCGTCACCGCGTCCTTGCCGGTGCCGCTCGTGGTCGTGGTGGTGCCGATCTTGCTCGCGTCCGAGCAGCTCGGCGAAGCCTGCTCGGCCCTGCCACTGCTGTGGAGCGCCGCGTCGAGCGCCGCCGCCGAGCAGTAGGGAATGCCGGAGAGGTTTCCGGTCAACCCCTTGGGCAGGGTGACGTCGACCAGCTTCAGCTCCTGTTCTCCGTCGACGCGGCCGATGTGGACGCGGAAGGGGCTGTAGGAGCCGGCCACAGTGCTGTCGCTCTTGGCCGTGTAGGCGGGCACGAACTTGCGCGCCGCCAACGTGGTCGGGCAGCTGCCGCCACCCGGCACGCTGGAGAGGGTGAATTTGCTGCTCACCGGGACGCCTTCATCGGGACGCGCCCAGGGCACCATCACACCCGTGGATTCGGCCGTCGCGCAGGTCGGTGGGCTGGTCAGGACCAGGTGCGGCCCGTCAAAGCGCAGCGTCACCGATTCGAACGGCGCCTGCGGCAGGCCCTGCGGCAGCTTGCCGGCCAGCGGTCCGACCTCCTGTTCGTCGAACGTCGTCGTCAGCTGTCCCGTGACCGGGTTGGCCGCGGTGTGGCCGACGAGGCGCACGTCGATTCCCTCTTCGGGTTCCTTCGCTTCGACCAGGATCCGGAACTCTTCGCCCGAGGTCGGGTCCGAGCTTTTCTGCTCACCGACGTAGATGTCGCCGGTCAGCGGCCTGGCCAGCGGCGGCGAGACGATTTCGGCCGTGCCGATCTTCGAAGCCGCCGGGCATTCGTTCTCGTAGGTCCGCGCGCCCTTCTTGAACTGCGCGTCGCTGCAGGCGAGCAGGCCGTTGGAGCCGGAGGGGTTGAGGCCCATCCCGGCCGGCAGCGTCACCCTGGCGCTGCGCAGGTGCGATTGCGACTGTTCGTCGCCGCCTTCGGAAGGCACTTCGAAGGGGACTTCGGTGACGACCGCAGCCGGTGAGGGCGAATCGACCTGGTTGGTGCCGGGGTTGACTTCGATTTCGGGTTCGAAGGGAACGGATTCGCATTCTTCCTGCTGGTATTCGGTCCCATCCGATGCTTCGACCCTGGCTTCGAACGGGCTCGAGCCATTCGGGAACGTCGGGTTCGGTTCGCCGTAGGACTCGGCCCGGAACCAGGTCGGGTAGAGGGTCGGCCATTCGGTCGGGTCGAAGCAGGTGGTCGGCGTGCTGATGTAGGTGCCGTTGCCTTCCGAGGCTTCGATGTTGCCGGCTTCCCGGCCGAAGTTGACCAGCCTGCTGCGCAGGGTGGTGAAGGGCGGTTCGCCTTCGGGCAGGCGGATCGTGAAGGCCTCGTGGTAGTCGCTTTCCCAGCTCACGTCGGTTTCGAGGAAGACGACCTCCTCGCCGGCGACGACGAAGCCGAAGAGCGCCGGTTCGCCGGCTTTCGGCTCGAGGTTGTAGACGGCGACTTTGGTCCCCAGGGCGGGGTTGGGCGGCACCACGGCGCCGGCGGGCAGCGTGTTGCCTGGGGGGAAGGGCGGCGAGGGGGCAGGGACGACACCACCGACCGTCGTCACCAGCGTCACTTCCTCGGTGCCGACCCGAGTGCCTTTCGCGCACTGCGGGACGTGGACCATTTTGCCTTCGATTTCGGTCTCGAATTCGAA
>CAZQET010000377.1:0-1900 GCA_964591825.1 uncultured Conexibacteraceae bacterium | reverse complement strand
TGGCGCCTGCATTTGCCACACTTCCCGGCAGGATGCGCGAGCTTGCGACATTGCGGATGGACACCGGACGCGAGGTCCGCGTGGAGGTCATCCGCGAGGACGCCGAGCACGACGAGATCGTCGTGCGCCGCACCACTGAGTTCGGCACGGCCCCGACGCGCGATCTGATCGCGGTCATCGACGCGCACCTGCCGACCGCGACGCGCCATCCGGCCGGGACGACCGATCGCCTGCTCGCAGCCGATCGGGATCGGCCCTACTGATGGCCGGGGTCTACGTTGACACCTCGGCGCTGGGTCGGCTGCTGCTCGGCGAGCCTGAGGCCGAGGCGATCCGCAGCGTGCTGGCCGAGCATGACGCGTGGTGGTCGAGCGAACTGCTCGTCGTCGAGCTCCGCCGGCTCGCCGCGCGCGAAGGTCTTCAGCCAGAAGCCGAGGAGTACCTCGACGCGTTCCGGCTCGTGGCAATCGACTCGGCCTCGCTGCAGCGCGCCTCGCGGCTCGAGCCGACAGTCGTGCGGTCGCTCGACGCCATCCATCTCGAAGCCGCCGTGCGGCTGAGCGAAGGCGGGCAGGTCAGCGGCGTGGTGACCTATGACCACCAGCTGAGCGCCGGCTGCGCGCACCACGACCTCCTCGTGCGCGCACCGGTCGCCGACTAGGCTCCGACGGCCGGTCACTCGGTCTCCGTGCGCTCCGCTGCGCTCGTCGGAGGTCTGGCGTGGAGGCTGCGAGAGGGCTTCCAAGCCTGGTAGCGCTGCCGCCAGGTGTTGGTCGCGATCTCGTTCGGTCTGCACATCGGACAGTTTGAGTCGCGCAAGAGGCGACGCGGGCTATTGGTTGGCGCCAGGGGGTCGAGGAAGGTCAGCACGGCTCGACAGAGACCGTGGTCAAGGCAGCGGTCATCAAGGAACTCTCGGATTGTCTGGGCCGCGAGCATGGTGCCAGCCATGACTGATACGAACCCGACGGCGAACGCGGCCGTGCCGGCGTGGGCGGCGCGGAGCTGGTCGAGGAGACGGTCGGTGGCATAGCTGCACGTGCCCTCGATCGCCCAGGTTTCCGCCTCCTCCACGGACAGACCCGTTTTCGTAGTAAGCTGCTGGTGATGTTCTTCTGTGGCGGCGAGGTATTCCCGCTGCAGGTCCGCATCCGGAACATCGGTCGCTGGCGGGTTGAAGCAGGAAATGCAGGCGGCGCCTGCGTCCGGGTCGCACCGCAGCACCTCGGCCCGGAGGTCGTGCGTGGAGGCTGCGAGAAGGCGGCTGGGGTAGAGGCTCTGCACCGCCTGTCGTGAGGCATTCGTGTCGACCGCAGAGACGAGGAAGGGGGGCCTCTCGTCGACGTCGCCCACCGGGCCGTCGAACGGCACGATGTCGATCGAGGCATCGGCGCAGATCCTCGCTGCCTCGCTGGCCTTGCGCTTGCCGACCGAGGCGACGCCGAAGGTGGGGCAGCGGTTGAGGTTGGTTGTGTCGACGCCCAGCTCGTCCGCGTCGGCGACGATGGCCCGACCCGTCACACCGTCGCTCGCCCACATGGCGTGGACCCAGGTGTTGCCCACGGCTCCGCCGCCGGCCACGACCGCGTCGATCTCGACGCCGGCAATGGAGTCGGGGCCGATGTCCTTTGCCTCCGTGGGCGCAGCAGTAAAGGCTCGGAGCGACCACGTGGAGTAGAAGGCGGCGGTAGGCCGGGGCGATGACGTCCGGCGCACCGTCAGGTAGACCTCGCCGGCGGCCAGACACGCTGCCGCGTAGGGGCCGTAGGGGAGTGCGCAGCGAGCATAGGTCCCGAGGATTTCTCCTCGGGAGGTGCCGCCCCACCATCGCTCCCCGTGCACCCGGATCGCGCCATCAACGGCCTCGCCAGGTCCGACGATCAGCCGAATCGCGTCGGCC
>CAZQET010000376.1:0-31753 GCA_964591825.1 uncultured Conexibacteraceae bacterium | reverse complement strand
CGCCGGGACCGTCGAGGAGATCGGCGCGCACCGGCTCGGTGACGGCGCGCGGGTGATCACCGAGAAGCCGTTCGGGACCGACCTCGCCTCGGCGCGGTCGCTGAACGGCCGGCTGCACCAGGTCTTCGCCGAGCACTGCATCTTCCGCATCGACCACTACCTGGGAAGGGAGGCAGTCCAGAACCTCCTCGCCCTGCGCTTCGCCAACGGCATGTTCGAGCCGGTCTGGAACCGTAGCCACATCGATCACGTTCAGATCGACATTCCAGAGACGCTCTCGATCGAGATGCGCGGCTCCTTCTATGAGGAAACCGGCGCCTTCCGCGACATGATCGTCACCCACCTCTTCCAGGTGCTCAGCTTCGTTGCGATGGAGCCACCGACCTCGCTCAGCGCCAAAGCGCTGATGGTCGAGCGGGAGAAGGTCTTCGAATCGATGCATCGCCTGGCGCCGGACGACGTGGTGCGAGGCCAGTACCGCGGCTACCGGGACGAGGGCGGCGTGGCGCCCAACTCGGAGGTCGAGACGTTCGTCGCGCTGCGCGCCTTCATCGACAACTGGCGCTGGGAGGGGGTGCCCTTCTTCCTGCGCTCGGGCAAGCGGCTGGCGGAGAACAAGCACCTGCTCACCGTTGCCTTCTCCGAGCCGCCCCGCCGCATGTTCCCGATCGACTGCAGCCAGGTGGCGGAGTCGCTCGGCCATGACCACCTCACCTTCGAGCTGGGCGACCCAGGCAGCATCTCGGCCACCTTCCTGGCCAAGGTGCCGGGTCCGCGGATGCAGCTGGGCCAGGCTCACATGCGCTTCAGCTACGCGGACAGCTTCGGCGGGCCCGAGCAGGCGCTCGACGCCTATGAGCGCCTGATCCACGACGTGATGGTCGGCGACCGCACGCTGTTCACGACCTCGGCCGCGATCGAGCGCCTCTGGGAGATCTCTGACCATGTGGTGCGGGAGCCGCCGCCGCTGCACTGTTATGAGCCGGGATCCTGGGGGCCCGAAGCGGCCGACCTCTTGCTCGCCCCGCATCGCTGGCACGCCCCGAGCGATCATCCATGACCGTGCGCACCACGACGATCGAGGTCTCGACCCAGGGCGATGGCGATGCCATCGACATCACCGCCGAGCTGCAGCGCGCCGTCGCCGCGGCGGAGATCGCCGAAGGGCAGGCAAGTGCCTTCGTGCGCGGCTCGACCGCCGCGATCACGACGATGGAGTACGAGCCCGGGGGAGTCCAGGACCTGGGGTCGATGCTCGAGCGCTTGATCCCCAGCCGCGGCGACTACGAGCACAACCGGCTGAACCACGACACCAACTCGCACGCGCATCAGCGCGCCTCGGTGATCGGCCCCTCGCTGATCATGCCGGTGATCGAAGGGCGCCTTGATCTCGGCACCTGGCAACAGGTCGTCCTGCTCGACTTCGACGACCGTCCGCGTCAGCGCACGGTCACGATCCAGGTCGTCGGCTGAACGGAAAAGGGCCCCGAGACGGGGCCCTTTTGGCTTCCGAAGGACGTGCCACCAGCGAGACTCTGTTTCCCTGGCTCGTCGGTCCTCAAGACTTGATCGGAGCTTCGATATGGAAACACCACGTTTGCTGAAAAGTTGCACCGGTTGCATCGGTCGTTGCAGCCCCGAACTTGAGCGCCGAGGTCGGGAGCTCGTCGCGAGCCCTCCGCGCCTTCTCCGCTAGATTCAAGTTTCCCCGGGCGCTTAGCTCAGTTGGGAGAGCGCCAGCTCGACAAGCTGGAGGTCACTGGTTCGAGCCCAGTAGCGCCCATCTCTCCTGTCGGCCGTCTAGGCTCGCGGCCTCGTGGTCGGGACCTACGCAGCCGTGCTGGCCGTCTGCGGCGCCTCGCTGGCGATCGGCCAGGCGGCGGTCGCGCTCTGCGGGGTGCGGCGCTGGTCTTGGCTCGCGCCCGCGGTCGGATTGGCGCTGCTCTGTGCAATCTGCTGGGCGACGGTGCGGCTGCCGGGAGACGGCGTGGCCCCCGCAGTCCTCGTGCCCCTGGCGGTGATCGCCTGCGTCGCGTATCTGTGGCGCCGGCTCGAGGGCGGGGGAGGAGCGCTGCGAATTGGTGCGCCCGTGGCCCTGCTCGCGCTCGCCGCCACCGCCCTGCCCTTCCTCGCCGAAGGCCACTTCGGCATCCTCGGCACCGGCTTCAACCCCGATATGTCTCAGCACCTGCTCGCCGCCGATCGCCTAGCCCACGGCGAGCCCTCGCAACTGCTGCGCCAGGGCTACCCGCTTGGCCCGCACGCCGTAGTCGTTGCCCTGGGCAAGGGCCTCGGCATCGGCCTCGTCCAGGGCTTCACCGGCCTGACGATTGCCACCGCCGCGCTTGCCGCCCTGACCGCGCTCGTCGCCTTCCACGACCAGCCCGCCGTCCTCCGCATCCCCGCCGCCCTCGTCGTCGCCCTCACCTACATGGTCGCCTCCTACTTCGCTCAGGGCGCCTTCAAGGAGACCCTCCAGGCCCTCTTTTTCCTGGCCTTCGTCCTGGCCCTGAGCGAGGCATCCACCAATCCCGGGTGGCAGAAGCTGCCCCTCCGCTTCGTCCCGGCAGCTCTCCTCGCCGTGGGCAGCGTCTACGTCTACAGCTTCCCGGGTCTGATCTGGCTAGGTGTTTCGGCTGTCGTCTGGTTGCTCGTCGAAACGCTCCTGGCGCGAACCAACGCCCCTCCCGCGGGTGGCGCGGTAGGGGGTACCGCCCCTGAGGACGCTTTAGCGACCGGAAGGGGCGGTGGGTCCCCTGCCGCGACAGGACCCGCGGGCCGGGGCCTTGGTCCCTCGCCAGCCCGCGCCCTTGCGTTCGCCTTCCTCCTCTTCTCCGTCCTGATCGCCCCCGAGCTCGGCCGCATGATCGACTTCCACAGCTTCGAGACGTTCAACCCCAACGGCCCGGGACTCGGAAACCTGTTCGGCCAGATCTCCCCCTTCGAGGCCCTCGGCATCTGGCCCTCCGGCGATTTTCGCCTCAGCCCCGGCGACGGCGCTGTGCCGGCGATCGGCTACTACGCCGGCGCCGCCTTCGCTACGATCCTGCTCCTCTATGGCCTGGTGGTCTGCTGGCGCCGCCGGGAGACGACCTTGCTGGCAGGTGTGGCGGCAGCCGCGCTCGCCTACGCAGCGGCCCGGGTCAGCGGCACCCCCTACACCGCCGCCAAGGCGATCGAGGTCGGAGCGCCCCTCGCGGCGCTCGTCATCGTCCTGCCTCTGCTGCGGCGGCCGGTCGCCTGGCTCTACCTTGCAGCAGCGGCCGGCTGCTCGCTGCTCGCCTTTGCCAACGCTCCGGTGGGCCCGCGCTCCTACTCGCCGGCGCTCACCGGCCTGCGCGACGAGGTCGGCGAGGGCCCGACCCTGGTCCTCGCCTCCAGGCAGCTGCTCGAAGACGAACACGGCGTCCCCTACATCTCCTGGGAGCTGCGCGGCGGCCGCGTCTGCATCGAGACCGCGGAGGACGCGAACGGCCGACCCCCGCACGGCGTCCGCTACGTGATCGCCGAATCGAACGGTGAAGCGCCGCCACTCCCCGGCCTGCGCCTGGTACGCCACGCTCCGCCCTACGCCCTCTGGGAACGATCGGCGGAGAAGGGCCCAAGCCCCTGCCCACTCATCGCTGTCCGCCAAGCCCGCCAGGGCTCCCCAAACCGCTGAGTTCGTGTTTTCTCTCGCTATCCGAGAGAAAACACGAACTCAGCGGCTGGGGGCGTGGGTAGCATGGCCGCATCGAGGCGGCGACTCGGAAGATCACGGTGAAGTTGCCCGACGGGACGCCGTTGGAGCTCGACGGCGGCGCTTCCGGCGCGGACGCGGCGGCGGCGATCGGCCCCGGGCTGGCGAAGGCGGCGCTGGCGATCGGGGTCGACGGGGAGCTGCGCGACCTCTCCGCGGCCCTGCCCGACGGGGCCGAGATCGCGATCCTCACCGACCGCGATCCCGAGGCGCTGGACCTGATCCGTCACGACGCCGCCCACGTGATGGCGGAGGCGGTGCAGGAGCTCTATCCGGGGACCAAGGTGACGATCGGGCCGGCGATCGAGAACGGCTTCTATTACGACTTCGACTTCCCCGAGGACGTCAAGGTGAGCGACGCCGACCTGGAGAAGATCGAGACGGCGATGCGGACGCACATCGAGGCAGACGAGCGTTTCGAGCGGCGCGACGTCCCGGTCGCCGAGGCGATCGAGATCTTCAAAGCGCAGGGCGAGGACTACAAGGTCGAGCTGATCGAGGACCTGATCGCGAACGAAGGCGTCGAGACCGTCTCGCTCTACCGCAACGGCCCCTTTGAGGACCTCTGCCGGGGCCCGCACGGCCCCTCGACCGGCCGGATCAGGGCGATCAAGCTGAGCTCGCTCGCCGGCGCCTACTGGCGCGGCGACGAGAAGCGCCAGATGCTGACCCGGATCTACGGCACCGCCTTCTTCTCGAAGAAGGACCTGGCGGCTCACCTGGAGCGGATCGAGGAGGCGAAGAAGCGCGACCACCGGCGGCTCGGGCCCCAGCTCGGCATCTTCATGCTGCGCGAGGAGTCTCCCGGGATGCCCTTCTGGTTGCCCAACGGCACGACGCTGCTGCACCTGATCGAGGCCGAGGTCCAGGCTCAGCTGCGCAAGCGCGGCTACAGGGAGATCGCCACGCCGCAGGTGCTCGACGAGGAGCTCTGGCATCGCTCTGGGCACTGGGACAACTACCGCGACGACATGTACTTCATGCAGTCCGATGAGCGCCGCCTGGCGCTGCGGCCGATGAATTGCCCCGGCGCCTGCCTCGTCTTCGACTCCGAGCGCCATTCCTACCGCGAGCTGCCGCTGCGCCTGGCCGAGTTCGGCCGCGTCTCCCGCAACGAGCGCGAGGGCGTCCTCCACGGCCTGCTGCGCGTCCGCGCCTTCACCCAGGACGACGCCCACGTCTACTGCACCGAGGAGCAGATCGCCGACGAGGTGGCCGACATCTGCGCGGCGATCGACGAGCTCTACGCGCGCTTCGGCTTCGAGGACGTGCGGGTCGAGCTCTCGACTCGGCCGGAGAAGTCGATGGGCTCCGAGGAGCAGTGGGAGAAGGCCGAGGCGGCGTTGACCGAGGCGCTCGAGCGCCAGGGCCGCGCCTACGAGCTCAATCCCGGGGACGGGGCCTTCTATGGGCCGAAGATCGACTTCCACGTCACCGACGCGCTCGGCCGCTCCTGGCAGTGCGGCACCTGCCAGCTCGACTTCCAGATGCCGGAGCGCTTCGACCTCTCCTACGTCGGCGCCGACGACCAAGCCCACCGCCCGGTGATGATCCACCGCGCCCTGCTCGGCTCGATGGAGCGTTTCGCCGGCATCCTGATCGAGCACTACGCCGGTCGCTTCCCGGTGTGGTTGGCGCCCGTCCAGGCGATCGTCCTGCCCGTCTCCGACTCCCACAACGAGTACGCGGCGCGGGTTGCCGCGGAGCTGCGCGAGTCGAGAGTGCGGGTCGAGCGTGACGCCCGCTCGGGCTCGGTCGGCAAGAAGATCCGCGACGCCGAGCTCGGCCGCTACCCCTACATGCTGGTCGTCGGCGACCGCGAGCGGGATGAGGGAGCCGTCTCTGTGCGCTCGCATGTGGACGGGGAGCTGGGGGCGATGTCGGTCGCCGATTTCGCCGCCCGCGTTGCGGCTGAGAGCGAGCCGAGCTGAGCCCGGCGGCAGTCAGAGCCAGCCCTCTGTCTATACTCCGGGCACTTGATTGCAGGTACCCCACACATCCCGCGCCGCTGAGCGTCCCGTGCCTGCCTCCCGACTCCTCGTCCGCTTGAAGCTCCAGACCTTCCTTCACTAGTGCCGGTCCCGCGCAGGTTCGATCGGCGCCCCCCAGAGCGCGACTCCACTCGAATCAACGAGCGGATCCGGGTCCCCAAAGTCCGCCTGATCGGCGCCGACGGGGAGCAGCTCGGCATCGTCGACACCGCGGAAGCGCTGAAGCGCGCCCAGGAGGCCGACCTCGACCTGGTCGAGGTCGCCCCCAACTCCAAGCCGCCGGTCACCAGGCTGCTCGACTACTCGAAGTACAAGTACGAGCAGGAGCAGAAGCAGAAGCAGGCGCGCAAGCACCAGCAACAGGTCAACGTGCGCGAGATCAAGCTGCGGCCGAAGATCGCCGTCCACGACTACGAGACCAAGAAGGGCCACGTCGAACGCTTCCTGCGCCATCAGGACAAGGTCAAGATCACGATCATGTTCCGCGGTCGCGAGCAGGCCCACCCCGAGCGTGGCCGCGACCTCCTGCAGCGGCTCTTCGAGGACCTCGACGGGCTTGCCGTGATCGAGCAGCAACCGCTGCAGGAAGGGCGCAACATGAGCATGCTGCTGGCGCCCGGAAAAGCGGTCGCCGTTGAGAAGTCCACGGACGAGAAACCGGCTGACGACGCGGCAGCCTGACGCGAAGCGAGCGAGGAGCGTCGGGCGACCCTCCCCAAAACGCTCGGCAGGAGCCTCGCTTGAGTGTTTTGGGGAGGGCCACCCGACGCTCCTTCCTTACCTCGCCCTAAGGCTGCGCGACGATGTCTGCGATTCGCTCTGATGCGTGGCCGTCCCAGAGGGACGGCGGATCTGGACGCTGCGCAGGAAGCTTGGCTAGGGATGCGGGGATCGTGTCGATCGCTGCGGGATCTAGACCCAAGAGGGTGTTGGTGCCGGCGGTGAGCGTGATCGGGCGCTCGGTGTTGGCTCGCAGGGTGAAGCAGGGGATGCCGAGGTAGGTGGTCTCCTCCTGGATGCCGCCGGAGTCGGTGAGGACGGCGCCGGCATCGGCGAGCAGGGAGAGGAAGTCGAGATAGCCGACGGGCTCGCAGAGGAGCAGGCCCGGGTGCTTGGAGTCGATCGACTCGAGCATCGCCCGGGTGCGGGGGTGGACGGGGAAGACGACGGGCAGCTCCCGGGCGAGTGCCGCGAGGCGGCTCATCGTCTCGCTGAGAAGCGGGCCGTCGACGAGGGCGGGGCGGTGCAGGGTGACGAGCAGGAAGCCACCCGGCTCGACGCCGAGACGTGCCGCGCTGCCCGCGGCGCGGAAGCGCTCCTCCAGGGCAACCAGGGTGTCGATCATCGTGTTGCCGACCAGGTGGATGCGCTCGGCGGGGATGCCCTCGGCGTGCAGGTTGTCGCTGGCCTCGGGGCTGTGGATGTAGAGCTGGTCGGAGAGCTGGTCGGCGACGATCCGGTTCAGCTCCTCGGGCATCGTGCGGTCGAAGCTGCGCAGCCCGGCCTCGACGTGGCCGACGGGAATCTGCATCTTTGCCGCCGTCAGTGCCGCTGCCGCGGTCGAGTTGACGTCTCCCGGCACCAGCACCAGGTCGGGCCGCTCCTCGGCGAGCACCGGCTCGAGCCGCTCGATCACCCGGGCGGTCTGCTGAGCGTGGCTGCCCGAGCCGACCTCGAGCATGTGATCCGGTGCGGGCACGCCGAGCTCCTCGAGGAAGATTGTGGACATCAACCGGTCGTAGTGCTGGCCGGTGTGGACGATCGCGTGGCGGCCGTTCGGCAAGCGCTCTCGAAGGGCGGCGATCACCGGGGCGGTCTTGACGAAGTTGGGCCGCGTTCCGACCACGTAGACGATGCGCATTCGCGCCACAGTACCCGCGCTGTCTGTCAGACAAGGACGCGTCAGACAGGGGCGCTCGTGCGCCGAACGGGTTCCGTCTGCTTCAATAGCGAGCCCGTGCCGAAGATGAAGACACACTCGGGCGCCAAGAAGCGCTTCCGCAAGACCGCCACCGGCAAGCTTCGCGGCCGGCGGGCCTACTCGAGCCACATCCTCGAGAAGAAGTCGCCGAAGCGCAAGCGGCGCATGGCGCGGCCGGTGGAGATCGCGCCGTCCGACGTGAAGACGGTTCGGACGCTGCTCGGAGGCACGAAGTGAGCCGCGTCAAGCGCTCCGTACACGCGCGCAAGAAGCGGCGCAAAGTCCTCAAGGAAGCGAAGGGCTATTACGGCCGCAAGCACTCCTCCTACCGCTTCGCCAAAGAGCAGGTGCAGCGCTCGGGGATGTACGCCTACCGCGACCGGCGCAACCGCAAGCGCGAGTTCCGCCGACTCTGGATCACCCGCATCAACGCCGCCGCGCGGCTGGAGGGCATGAGCTACTCCGAGCTGATCCACGGCCTCGGTGAGGCCGGGGTCGAGGTGAACCGCAAGATGCTCGCCGACATCGCGGTCAACGACCGCGATGCCTTCCGCCGATTCGTGGAGCTTGCCCGGGAGGGTGCGGCCGCCTAGTCGCAGCCGACATTCCACTTTCCCGGGCGGGCCGCCAATTGGCGGCCCGTTCTCGTTCCAGGAGAAGAAACCGCCGACCAGAAGAACCCAGCCGAGCTACCGAAGAGAAACGAGATGATCGAGAGTCCCCACAACGAGAAGCTGAAGCTGGTGCGCAAGCTGCACGAGCGCAAGCACCGCCAGCGCGAGGAGCTCTTCCTCAGCGAGGGCGAGGACCTGCTCGCGGCGGGACTGGCCGCCGGCGTTGAGCCGCGCTTCGTCCTGGTCGCGGCCGGATCCGGCCTGCAGGGCGAGGAGGTCGCCCCCCAACTGCTCGCTTCCGTATCGGCGCTGGGCTCGGGGACGCGGGCGATCGCGGTCTGGCCGCAGCGGGGGAGCGAGGCGGTCGAGACTCCCAGCCTGTATCTGCACGGCCTCGCCGATCCCGGCAACGTCGGGGCGATCGTGCGCACGGCACACGCGCTGCTGGGCGGGACGGTCGTGCTCGGCCCGGGCTGCGCCGATCCCTTCTCGCCCAAGGCGGTGCGGGCCAGCATGGGCTCGATCTTCGCTCAGTCGCCGATGCGCGCCGGCGTCGACGAGACCCCGAAGCCGCGCGTCGCTCTGGTGGCCCACGGCGGAGCGGGCACGGACGCGCTCGACGGCGCCGCGACGATCTGCCTGGGCGCCGAGCGCGAGGGCCTGCCCGATGAGGTGCTCGCCGAGTGCGACGCTCGGGTGACGATCCCGCTGCGCCCGGGGGGTGCCGAGTCGCTCAACGTCGCGGCCGTGGCCGCAATTTGCGCGGAGAAGATATCGTCGCTCGCCATGCCGGAGGCCGGGCCAGATGCTTGATCGGATCGAGGAGATCAAGGGTGAGGCCGCTGTCGCGGTCTCCGCCGCACCGGACTCCGCTGCCGTGGAGGGGCTGCGCGTGCGCTACCTCGGCCGCAAGGCCGAGCTGACCGGGATCCTGCGCGGGATCGCGGAGCTGCCGGCCGAGGAGCGGGGGCCCGTCGGCTCGACGGCCAATCGGGCCCGCAAGGAGCTGGAAGAGCTGATCGAGGAGCGCGGCGCGACGCTCGATGCGAGCGAGCTGGAGGCGGAGCTGGCCGCCGATCGCATCGACGTCACCCTGCCGGGTGCGCCGCCGCGTCCGGTCGGCCACCTCCACCTGATCACCCGCACGACGCGCCAGATCGAGGATGTGATGATCGGCCTCGGCTACCGGGTGATGGAGGGCCCCGAGGTCGAGCATGACTACTACAACTTCACCGCCCTGAACCACCCGCCGGGCCACCCGGCGCGGATGCTCCAGGACACCTTCTACCTGCAATCCGACCCCGAGGTGCTGCTGCGCACGCACACCTCGCCGGTGCAGGTGCGCAGCATGGAGGCACAGCCGCCGCCGATCTTCATGATCGCCCCCGGCAAGGTCTACAGGCGCGACTCCGACGCGACCCACAGCCCGATGTTCCACCAGGTGGAGGGGCTGGCGATTGGCGAGGGGATCACGCTCGCCGACCTGCAGGGAACGCTGACCGAGATGCTCAGCGCGATCTTCGGCCCGGGTCGCGAAGCGCGCATGCGACCGCACTTCTTCCCCTTCACCGAGCCCAGCGTCGAGTTCGACGTCTCCTGCTTCCAGTGCGAGGGCAGCGGCGCCCTGACCGACGGGGAGCGCTGCAACCTCTGCAAGGGAATCGGCTGGATCGAGGTCGGCGGCGCCGGCATGGTCGACCCCAACGTGCTCGGCTTCGTCGAGTCCAATGGCTATGACCCTGAGCGAGTGCAGGGCTTCGCCTTCGGCATGGGCGTGGAGCGGATCGCGATGCTGCGCCATGGCGTCCCAGATCTGCGCCGCTTCTTCGACAACGACGTGCGCGTGCTGGAGCAGTTCTCATGAGGGTTCCCTACTCCTGGCTGCGCGAGTACTGCGACCCCGGCGTCGACCCGGAGCAGCTGGCCGAGCGGTTGGCGATGACCGGCACCGAGGTCGAGCGGATCGGCGCCGTCGGCCCGCCCTCACCCGAGGGCTTCGTGATCGGCAGGGTGCTGAGCGCCGAGAAGCACCCTGGCGCCGACCGGCTGCGCGTCTGCCAGCTCGACACCGGAGACGGCGAGCGCACCGTCGTCTGCGGCGCCCCCAACGTCGCCGCCGGTCAGACGGTTGCGGTCGCGTTGCCGGGGGCGACCATGCCGGGTGGGCAGAAGATCGGCGAAGCGAAGCTGCGCGGCGTCCGCTCGGCGGGGATGATCTGCTCGGCCGCGGAGCTCGGGCTCGGCGAGAGTCCCGACGGCATCATGGTCCTCGAGCAGGACGGGCTGCGACCGGGCACGCCGCTCGACGAAGTGCTGCCGCTCTCCGAGCCAGTACTCGAGCTCGAGGTCACCCCCAACCGGGTCGATTGCCTTGGCGTCTACGGCGTCGCCCGCGAGGTCCACGCCGTCAGCGGCGCGGCGCTGGCGCAGGAGCCCTGGCTCGAGGATGCTCCCGCCGAAGGCGAGGGCGAGGTCGGCGACTACGCCTCGGTGGCGGTCGAGGTGTCAGAGCTCTGTCCGCGCTTCACCGCCCGCGCTTTCACCGACGTCACGATCGCGCCCTCGCCGATCTGGCTGCAGTCGCGACTCGCTGCCGCCGGGCAGCGGCCGATCAACAACGTCGTCGACATCACCAACTACGTGATGCTGCTCACGGCCCAGCCCCTGCACGCCTTCGACCTCGACAGGGTGCCCGACGGGGCGCTGACGGTGCGGACCGCTACCGACGGCGAGAAGATGACCACGCTCGACGATGTCGAGCGCAGCTTCGACGCCGAGACGGTGCTGGTCTGCGATCGCGACGGCCCCTCGGGGATCGCCGGGATCATGGGCGGCCAGGTCTCCGAGGTCTCCGGCGAGACGACCAGCGTGCTGCTCGAGGTCGCCAACTGGAAGGGGACCAACATCCTGCGCACCTCGCGCCTGCTCTCGCTGCGCTCGGAGGCCTCCTCGCGCTTCGAGAAGCAGCTGCACCCCGAGCTCTGCATGCGGGTGCAGCGGATTGCCTCGAGGCTGATGGTCGAGCTCTGCGGAGCGAAGCTGGTGCCGGGGACGATCGACGTCGCCGCCGAGATCCCGGCGATGCCGACGATCGACCTGCGCGCCGCGCGGGTCGAGGGGCTGCTCGGCATGCCGATCGCTCAGGCGGAGCAGAGGATCTACCTGGAGCGGCTCGGCTTCGGGGTCGCCGAGAGCGGAGACGACCTCAACGTCACCGTGCCCCCCGACCGCTACCACGACGTCACCCGCGAGGTCGACCTGATCGAGGAGGTCGGCCGGGTGCACGGGCTCGACGAGAACCTGCCCAGCACCCTGCCCGCCGTGGCCGGTCGGATCGGCGGCCTCAGTCGCGAGCAGCGGCTGCGTCGCCGCGCCGAGGACACGATGCGGGACCTCGGCTTCGACGAGGTCGTCGGCTGGAGCTTCACCGACCCTGGAGAGGCCGGGCGCTTGCGGATCCCGCCAGACGATCCGAGGGCGAAGCCGGTCGCGCTCTCCAACCCGCTCTCCGAAGAGCAGTCGATGATGCGGACCACCGTGCTCGGATCCCTTCTGGACGTGGCCCAGCGCAATCTCGCCCGGGGTGCCGCCGCGGTCTCGCTCTTCGAGTCGGGCCGCGTCTACCTGGGCGGCCCGCAGACGGAGGCCTTTCCCGGCGAGCGGCCGGCGCCCGACCACGAGCCGCACCGGATCGGCTGCCTGGCGGCCGGGTCGCTGGTGCCCGGCTCGTGGCGGGACGACGGCGTGACGGCTGACTTCTTCTCCCTGAAGGGAGCGCTCGAAGGGCTCGCTGGGCAGCTCGGCATCTCGCTCGGCTTCGAGCCGGGCGGCCAGCCCTTTCTGCATCCCGGACGCGCTGCCACCGTTCTCGTCGGCGAAGAGGGGGCTGGCTGGATCGGCGAGCTGCATCCGCTCGTCGCCCGCGCCTGGGACATCGAGGCAGCGGTCGGGTTCGAAGTCGAGCTCGCCACGCTCGTGGCCGCGGCGCGGGCGGGCGAGGAGATCTACGAGGACGTGATCACCTTCCCAGCCGTGCACCAGGATCTCGCAGTGGTCGTGCCCGAGGGCGTGGCAGCGGCCGAGGTGCGCCGCCTCGTCCTGCTCGGTGGCGGCGAGCTGCTGCGCTCGGCTGAGGTCTTCGACCTCTATGCCGGTGAGCAGCTCGGCGAGGGGCGCAAGAGCGTTGCCCTGAGGCTCGAGTTCCGAGCCCCCGACCGCACGCTCACCGATGAAGAGGTCGCCGCGCGGCGGACCGCGATCGAAGGATCCCTGGCCGAGATCGGAGGTCAGCTGCGTGGCTGAGCAGCTCCGACAACCGCTCGACGGCGACCCGGCGGCGCGGGTGCTGGTCGCTGGCGCCTCGGGCTTCACCGGCGCTCTGGCCGCGCAGATCGTCTGGCGCCACCCGAGGCTGGAGCTGGTCGCCGCCACCTCGCGCAGCGACGCGGGGCGCACGCTCGAAAGCCTCTACCCCCGCCACCGGGTACCGCTGGAGCTGACCGAGCTCGACCTCGACCAGATCGAGGAGATCGACGCGGCGATCGTCGCCTATCCGCACGGCGCCTCGGCGCCGACCGTTGCCGCCCTGCGCGGGCTCGGCGCGCTGGTCGTCGATCTCTCCGCCGACTTCCGCCTGCGCGACCTGCCCACCTACGAGCGCTGGTACGGAGAGCACGGAGCGCTGGAGTTGCTCGAGGGCGCCGTGTACGGCCTGACCGAGCTCTACCGCGAGCAGTTGCGCGAGGCGGAGCTGGTGGCGACGCCGGGCTGCTACCCGACCGCCAGCCTGCTCGCCCTGGCGCCGCTCGCCGAGCGCGGCCTGCTCACCGAGGTCTTCATCGCCGCGATGCAGGGCACCTCGGGGTACGGGCGCAGCAGCGACGACATCGTCCACTTCAGCGCGATGACCGAGAACGCCTTCCCCTACAAGACCGAGGGCCATCGCCATCGGCCCGAGATCGAACAGGAGCTGGCGGCGCTCGGTAGTCCCGCGCCGGTCGTCCTCGTTCCCCACCTGCTGCCGCTCGATCAGGGCGAGCTGGCGACCTGCTTCGCGCAGCTCAGCGAGCCGATCTCCAAGCAGGAGGCGCAGGCCCTATACCGGCAGCGCTTCGAGGGTGAGCCCTTCGTTCGCGTGCTGGATCGCCCACCAGACCTGCGCGCCGTGCGCGAGACGAACGAGTGCCACCTCTACGTGACCGTCGAGGAGCGGGGCAGGGTGATGGCCTTCGCCGCGATCGACAACATCTGGAAGGGCGCCTCCGGCCAGGGCGTGCAGAACCTCAACCTGATGCTTGGCCTGGACGAGACGGAGGGGTTGTCGTGATTCCGCTGCCCGCCGACGCGACGCACAACAGGCAGGACGGATTTTTCAGGTCGCGCTGGGTCGAGCCGCCGAGCGGGGTGGAGGAGCTGGATCCCGCTCAGCTCGCGCCGGGCTTCCGGGCCGGCGCCGCGCACTGCGGACTGAAGGGAGGCGGCAAGACCGACGTCGGCCTGCTCGTCTGCGACGCGGAGCGGGTCTCCTCGGCGCTGCTGCTCACCCGCAACGCTTCCTCGGCGGCGCCGGTGCGCGTCTGCCGCGATCGTTGCGAGCGCGGCGGCATCCGCGCCGTCGTCGTCAACGCCGGCAACGCCAATGCGGAGACCGGCGAGCAGGGCTACGCCGACGCGGTTGCGATGTGCGCTGAGGCGGCGGCGCAGCTCGGTCTGCGCGCCGAGCAGGTCGCAGTCGCCGAGACGGGCGTGATCGGCGTGCCCTTGCCGATCGACGCTGTGCTGGGTGGCATCGGTGAGGCGGCGGCGACGCTCACGCCCGCGGGCGGCGCCGCTTTCTCCGACGCGATCCTCACCACCGACCGCTGGCCCAAGCGCTGCACCCTGCGCGCCGGCGGCGTGACCATCTCGGCCCAGGCCAAGGGCGGCGGCATGATCCAGCCGAACATGGCGACGATGCTCTGCTTCGTGCAGACCGACGCCGTGGTCGAGGACCCCGGCGCCGCGCTGCGGATCGCCTGCGACGCCTCCTTCGAGCGGATCACTGTGGACGGCCAGATGAGCACCAACGACACCCTGGTGCTGCAGGCGACCGGCGCCAGCGGGGCGCCGCTGCCCGACGGGCTGCTCGACGCGGTGCTGCTGCAGCTCGCGCTCGAGGTCGTCGCCGACGGCGAGGGCGCCAGCCGGGTCGGCCGCGTGCAGGTCGACGGCGCCGCATCGGCCGCCGAGGCCGAGCGGGTCGCCCGCGCGATCGCCAACTCACCCCTGGTGAAGACGGCGCTCTTCGGTCGCGACCAGAACTGGGGGCGGATCGCCCAGGCGGCTGGACAGGCTCTTGCCGGCGAGGACCTGGAGGAGATCGGCGGCGATTCGATCGACAACGCCGAGTTGGCCGCCGACCTGCCGGAGGCAGAGATCGGGCTGCGGCTCGAGCGCGGCGAGCACAGCGCCCATGTCTGGTTCTCCGATCTGGGCTATGAGTACGTGCGGATCAACGCCGAGTACACGACATGAGCGAGGGGGCCCAGAGATGACTGAGCAGGCGCCGCAGTCGCGGGCAGCCGGGGTGAACGTCGAGACCCTGCTCGAGGCGCTGCCCTACATCAAGCAGTTCCATGGCCAGACGGTGGTGATCAAGTACGGCGGCGCCGCGATGCGCGAAGAGGCGCTGCGCGAAGCGTTTGCCACCGACGTCGTCCTGCTCAAGTACGTCGGCATGAACCCGATCGTCGTCCACGGCGGTGGTCCCGAAATCAGTCAGTACATGGATCGCCTCGGCCTCGAGGTGCGCTTCCACGAGGGGCTACGGGTCTCCGATGCGGAGACGGTCGAGGTCGCGCGGATGGTCCTGGTCGGCAAGCTCAACTCGGAAATAGTCCAGCGCCTCAACGCCCACGGGCAACCGGCCGTGGGGCTTTCCGGCGAGGACGGCACGCTCTTTCGCGCCTCGCCCGTGCCCAACGCGGACGAGGTCGGCTTCGTCGGCTCGATCGAGCGGGTCGACGTCGACGTGCTCAACCACATCGCCGCCGACTACATCCCGGTGATCGCCTCCTCGGCGTCGGACCGCGACGGCCAGTCCTACAACGTCAACGCCGATGAGGCGGCGGGCAAGGTCGCCGCCGAGCTCGGGGCCCACAAGGCGATCTTCCTCACCGACGTCGAGGGCTGGCTGGCGGATCCCGGCGACACGGACTCGCTGATCGCGCGGGCGACGGTCGAGGAGGTCGAGGGCAAGCTGTCCTCGATCGATGGCGGCATGCGGCCCAAGCTGACGGCCTGCGCCGACGCGATCCGCGGTGGCGCCGGGGCCGCTCACATTATCGACGGCCGCCGCCCGCACTCGCTCCTGGTCGAGCTCTTCACCGACGCCGGGATCGGCACGATGGTGACGCCGTGAGCGTCAGCTTGACCGAGTTGCAGGCGCTCGAGGAGCGCTACCTGATGCGCACCTACAAGCGTGCCGCGGTCGAGTTCGTGCGCGGCGAGGGGGCCCTGCTCTGGGACGCCGAGGGAAGGGAGTATCTCGACTTCCTCGGCGGCATCTCGGTCTGCTCGGTGGGGCATTGCAACCCGGCCGTGGTCGAGGCGGTGCGCGAGCAGGCCGGCCGCCTCATGCACACCTCCAACCTCTTCTACACCGAGCCGATGGTGCGGCTCGCCGAGCGACTCTCGGAGTCCAGCCTTGGCGGCCGGGTCTTTTTCGCCAACTCCGGCACCGAGGCCAACGAGTGCGCGATCAAGATCGCCCGCAAGCACGCCCACCGGCGCGGGATCGAGCTGCCCGAGATCGTCAGCTTCGAGCGCGACTTCCACGGCCGCAGCTACGGCTCGCTCGCGGCCACGCCGGCGCTCGCCGGCAATCCCGACCTCGGCCCGATGCTGCCCGGCTTTCGCTCGGTGCCCTTCAACGACGCCGGCGCCCTGCGCGCCGCGGTGGGCGAGCGCACGGCGGCCGTCCTGATCGAGGCGATCCAGGGCGAGGCGGGGATCTACCCGCTCGAGGACGACATCCTGCTCGCCGCGCGGGAGGCCTGCGACGCTGCCGGGGCGCTGCTGATCCTCGACGAGATCCAGACCGGCGTCGGGCGCACGGGCTCGCTCTGGGCCTACGAGCAGACGCCGGTGCGCCCCGACGTGATCACCAGCGCCAAGGCCCTCGGCGGCGGCATGCCGATTGGCGCCTGCATCGCCTCCCCGGCGGCAAGCGAGGTGCTCGAGCCGGGCGATCACGGCTCGACCTTCGCCGGTGGCCCGGTTGCCTCGGCCGCCGCGCTGGCGGTGCTGGGCATCGTCGACGATCCCGCCCTGCTGCGCGGTGTGCGCGAGCTCGGATCCCGGCTCCGCGAGGCACTGCTTGCCCTCGACGGGGTCAGGGAGGTACGGGGTCGCGGCCTGATGCTTGGCGTCGGGCTCGAGGACCACATCGACGCGGCGGCAATCGGTAGCGATCTGCTCGAGCGCGGCCTGATCGTCAACGTGCCCGAGCCGGGCACCCTGCGACTGCTGCCGCCGCTGACGGTCGATTCCGCTCAGGTCGATCGCGCCGTTGCCACGATCGAGTCCGCGCTCCTAAGCTACGCGCCGCAATGAGCGCGCAAGTCGACACGCTGATCACCGGTTATTCGAGTCCGTGGCGATTTGCGCGCGAAGGAAATCTGCAATGAGCAAGTCCGGCAAGCGACCATCGGAGCCGCGCGCGCTGACCAGCGCCACCGCCGAGCGTCTGGCGGCGATCGTCGAGGCCGCCGAGCAGGCGGCGGCGAAGGTGATCGACGACGCCGAGGAGCAGGCCCGCAGGCAGCTGGCGGAAGCGAGCGAGCGCGCCGATCGGATCGTCGCCGAGCGCCTGCGCGCCCTGGCCGACGAGCTCGACCCCGGCAGCCCGGCGCCGCGCGAGCCATACCTGCGCGCGGTCGAGCACGAGGTGGAGCTGCCCGCAGCCGGACCTCGCTCCGGTGCCGCCGGCGCTCGCCTGCTGGCAACCCAGATGGCGGTTTCGGGAAGCAGCCGGGAGGAGATCGCCGAGCGTCTGCGGAGCAAATTCGAGATCGATGACCCGGGCCAGATACTCGACGCAATACTCGGACCGGAGGAGTGAGCCCATGCACGAGGATCCGACGCGGATGATGCCCCAGCCCGACGGCGATCAGCACCGGCCGCACGGCAACATGCGCCTGCTGGTCGCGGGCCTGATCGCGGTGATCGTCGGCCTGGTGATCGCCGTCGTCGTCATCGCCGGCAGCGGCGGCAGCGACGCCACCTCGACCGTCACCACGACCCCCGGCGAAACCACCGCGCAGACCGAGACGACCACCGGCGCGACCACGGAGACCACGACCTCGACCGAACCGACCGAAACGACGGAAACCACCCCGACCGAACCCACGACTACGACCACCACCCCAACGACGCCGCCCGCCGAAGAAGAAGGCAATGGCAGCGGCGGCATCGGCGCGCCCTAGTGCCAGATTCACCGGCTGACATTCGCACGGCCTCCTACGAGGCCGATCCCGCCGAGGTGCGGCGCGTGCTGCTGCTCTACTCCGGCGGCCTCGACACCAGCGTGATGCTGAAGTGGATCCAGGACTCCTACCAGGCCGAGGTCGTCTGCCTCACGGTCAACCTCGGCCAGCCCGGCGAGGACTACGCCGTGATCGAGGACAAGGCGAAGCGGCTGGGCGCGCTGGAGTGCCACGTCGTCGACGCCCGCGAGGAGTTCGTCCGCGACTACGTTCTGCCGGCGATCAGGGCCAACGCCCTCTACGGGCTCGGCTACCCGCTCTTCACCGCCCTTGGGCGGCCGCTGATCGCGAAGCTGGCAGTCGAGTACGCGCGCCGCAGCGGCTGCGACACGATCGCCCATGGTTGCACCGGCAAGGGCAACGACCAGGTGCGGATCGAGGCCACCGTCGCCACCCTCGCCCCCGAGCTGAAGACGATCGCTCCGGTCCGCTCCTGGCAGATGGGGCGCGAGGAGGAGATCGCCTACGCCCGTGAGCACGGCATCCCGGTCAAGGGCGGCACCGAGGTCGCGCCCTACTCGATCGACGACAACCTCTGGGGACGCTCCTCGGAGGGGCGCTGGATCGAGGACCTCGACCACGCCCCCGAGGACGACGTCTTCCAGCTGGTGACCCGGCCGGAGGAGGCGCCCGATGAGCCGGAGACGGTCACGGTCGAGTTCGAGGCGGGTGTGCCGGTGGCCCTGAACGGTGAGCGGCTCGCCCCGGTCGAGCTGCTCGAACGGGCGGCGGAGATCGGCTGCCGCCACGGCGTCGGCATCGTCGACCACATCGAGGACCGCATCGTCGGCCTCAAGGTGCGCGACATCTACGAGGTGCCGGCGGCGGCGATCCTGCTCAACGCGCACGCGGAGCTGGAGAAGCTGGTCGGCACGATCCACCAGAATCAGTTCAAGCCAGAGCTCGACCGCAAGTGGGCCTACCTCGTCTACGCCGGGCTCTGGTGGGAGCCGCTGCGCAGCGACCTCGACGCCTACATGGAGGCGGTCAACTCCCAGGTCACCGGCACGGTCGGCCTCAAGCTCTTCAAGGGCAGCGTTCGCGTCGTCACCCGCTCCTCGCCCAACGCCGTCTACGACGCCGATCTCGCCAGCTTCGCTGAGTCGGGCGGGCTCTTCTCGCAGTCCGCCTCACCCGGCTTCATCGAGCTCTGGTCACTGCAGTCGCGGATGGCGTACAGGATTCGCCAGCGCGGGGTAGAGGAGTAGGCGATGGCCTACGACAGCCTGGGCAAGCTGGCGATTCGTTTCGCGTTCAAGTATGTGCGGCGTCGCTATCGACGTCAGATCCGCATCGGCGCCGGCCTGGCGATCATCAGCATTGCCGTGGCCGCCTACCTGGCCAGCCGCAACGTCCCCGAGGGCTGACCCCACACTCTCCGGGTGCAACGTTTTTTCCACCCATGAGCCGGAAAACGCGTTGCACCCGAGGTCGTGCCGTACCCTCGGCTGCTCCGTGGCGCGAACGCTCGCGAAAACCGCCGCAAGCCGCGGGATTCTCGCTGCGGCCCTCTGCCTGCTGATTGTCACCGCAGCGCTCGCAGCGCCAGCCGGTGGCGCCAGCATCTCCGCGTTGCGGCAGAAGGTCGCCACGGGACGGGACGAAGCGAGCTCACTGGCCAGTCGCCTGCAGTCCGCTCAGCAGGAAATCGCCACGGCTGAAGGGGAAGCGAAGGCCGCGGCGGCGCGTGAGCGCAAGCTCAGTGCCCTGCTCGAGCGCGGCGAGGAAAAGGCGGCGCGGCTGGCCGCCGAAGTTCGCAGGACACGCAAGCAGTTGGTGGTCGCCAAGGCGCGGCTGCGGCGGGCGCGGGCGGCGCTGGCCGAGCGCCTGGTCGCGATCTATGAGAGCGGCTCGCCCAGCACCGCGAGCGTCATCCTCGCCTCGGGCAGCATCGACGAACTGGCCACGCGCACCGAATACCTCGACCGGATCCAGCAGTCCGACGCCGACCTCGCCGAGCGGGTGGCGCAGGTGCGCCGCTCGGTGACGCGGGCGCTGCGGCGCGTGGCCACGCTCAAGGCCCGTGCCGACGCCTACGACGAGCGCCTGGCCGCGGCCAGGGGGGAAATCTCCTCCGTGCGCGCCGCCGCCGAAGCGGCCACGGCGCACCTCGAATCCGTCGCCGCGACTCGCTCGGCGGCCCTGGCGACGCTGAAGTCGAAGATAGGCCAGTGGGTCGAGGACGTCGAGACGGCTGAAGCGGCCAGCCGAGCCGAAGCCGAAGGCGAAGTCGAACGCTGGCTGGGCGGCCCTTACTCGATTCCCACCTACATCGTGATGTGCGAGTCGGGGGGCAACTACGGTGCCGTCAATTCCTCTTCCGGAGCCGGTGGCGCGTACCAGATCCTCCCCTCCACCTGGAGGCTCTACGGTGGCAAGGGAGAGCCCCAGAACGCTCCGAAGCCCGAACAGGACCGCATCGCCGCCGAAATCTGGGCGGATTCCGGGCCAAGTGCCTGGGTCTGCGGTTGAGCGGAACCCCTGCCCAGATCGCCGCTCTCGAATACCTCGGAACTAGCGCGTAAGTGTTACGAAATCGACTCGTGCCATCTGACTCGCTTGGCATGATCGCTTGCCTGTGAGCAGCTCGCCCGCCGTCCACCTGCACGCCCACAGCGAGTACTCGCTGCTCGACGGCCATTGCAAGATCGAGGCGATGGCGGCGCGGGCTGCGGAGATGGGCCAGCCGGCTCTCGGGCTCACCGACCACGGCGTGATGAACGGCGCGGTGGACCTCTACAAGGCCTGCGAGAAGCACGGAATCAAGCCGATCGCAGGCTTTGAGGCCTACTTCGTCGACGACGTTCAGGGGGTCAAGGAGAAGCCCAAATACGAGCGCAACCACCTCACCCTGCTGGCCGAGAACGACACCGGCTTCGCCAATCTGGTCAAGCTCACCTCGGCCGGCTTCCTCGAGGGCTTCCACCGGGGCAAGGCCAACGTCGACATGGAGACGCTCGCCGCCCACGCCGAGGGCGTGATCGTCCTCACCGGTTGCCTGCAGTCGCGTTTCTGCCGGCGCCTGATCGAAGAGCGCGACGATGACGCCCGCGCCCACCTCGACGACCTGATCCAGGCCTTTGGGCCCGAGCAGGTCTACTTCGAGGTGCAGAAGAACGGCATCGCCGAGCAGGACAAGGCCAACGAGGGGATCGTCCGCTTCGCCCGCGAGCTGGGTCGGCCGCTGGTCGGCACAGCCGACGTCCACTACCTGCGGCGCGAGGACTTCGACAACCACGCGGCGCTGCTCTGCGTGCAGACGAAGTCGACGCTGCAGATGCCGAAGATGAGCTTCGACACCAACGAGTTCTACCTCAAGGACTCCGAGGAAATGGCGTCTTCCTTCGCCGAGTGGCCGGAGGCGGTGCCGACCACGCTGGAGATCGCCGAGCGCTGCAACGTCGAGATCGAGCTCGGCAAGCTGCTGCTGCCGCGCTACCCGACGCCCGACGGCGAGGAGCCCGAGGCGATGCTGCGCCGCGTCGCCGACGAGGGGATGCGGGCCCGCTACGGAGACCCGATTCCAGCCGCGGCGCGCGAGCGGCTCGAGTTCGAGCTCGGGGTGATCGAGGACATGGGCTTCTCCTCCTACTTCCTGATCGTCTGGGACTTCGTCCGCTACGCCAAGGAGAACGGCATCGCGGTGGGGCCAGGGCGTGGATCGGCGGCGGGCTCGATCGTCTCCTACGCGCTCAACATCACCGACCTTGATCCACTCGCCAACGACCTGCTCTTCGAGCGCTTCCTCAACCCGGGACGCAAATCGATGCCCGACATCGACATCGACTTCTCGGTCCGCGGGCGCGAGCGGATGATTCGCTACGTCGCCGACAAATACGGTCGCGAGTCCGTCGCCCAGATCATCACCTTCGGCAAGATGGCGCCGCGGGCCGCGACGCGGGACGCGGCGCGCGTCCTCGGCTACGACTACGCGACCGGCGACCGGATCGCGAAGCTGATCCCCGAGCCGATCATGGGCCGCAGCCCCTCCTTCGAGGAATGCCTGCAGCCGGGCCAGGAGCTGCGCAAGACCTACGACGCCGAGCCCGACGCGAAGAAGATCGTCGACGTCGCCCAGGGCCTCGAGGGGATCGTCCGCAACAACTCGATCCACGCCGCCGCGGTGGTGATCGCCGACCGCCCGCTGCGCGAGATCGTGCCGCTGCAGCTGGCCGAGGACCGCGGCTCCCTGGCAGCGAACGGCAACGGCGGCGCCAGCGGCTCCGCCAAGGGCGAGCGCCAGTACAAGATCGTGACCCAGTACTCGATGGTCCCGATTGAGGAGATCGGCCTGCTGAAGATGGACTTCCTTGGCTTGCGCAACCTCGACGTGATCGAGGACGCGATCGACATCATCCAGCGCTCGCGCGGTGAGGAGATCGACATCGAGGAGATCCCGCTCGACGACTCGAAGACCTACGCGATGCTCGCCGCCGGCGACTCGACCGGCGTCTTCCAGTTCGAGTCCGAGGGCATGCGCGAGGCGCTGCGCAAGGTCGGCCCGACCGAGTTCGCTGACCTGGTCGCCCTCGGCGCCCTCTACCGGCCCGGTGCGATGGCCTACATCCCCACCTACGCCAAGGGCAAGCGCAACCCCGAGACGGTCACCTACCCCGACGAGCGCATGCGGGCGATCACCGAGGAGACCTACGGCTGCGTCATCTATCAGGAGCAGTTGATGGCCATCGCCCGCGAGATGGCCGGCTTCTCGGGGGCCGAGGCGGACGACCTGCGCAAGGCCGTCGGCAAGAAGAAGCGCGACCTAATGGCGACGATGAAGGACAAATTCATCGCCGGCCTGAAGGAGTCGGGGACGGCCTCGAACGTCGCCGCCGACCTCTGGAAGCTGAACGAAGCGGCGGCCGACTACTCCTTCAACAAGTCCCACGCCGCCTGCTACGCGCTGATCTCCTATCGCACCGCCTACCTGAAGGCCAACTATCCGGCGGAGTACATGGCGGCGGTGATCTCCTCGGTGATGAACACCAAGGACAAGGTGCCCTTCTTTGTCAATCGCTGCGAGGAGATGGGCATCGAGGTGCTGCCGCCCGACGTCAACTCCTCCGACCACAGCTTCGTCGTCTCCGAGAACGCGATCCGCTTCGGCCTCGACGCGGTCAAGAACGTCGGCCATCAGGCCGTGGAGGCGATCCTGCGTGCGCGCGAGGACAACTCGATCGCCTCGATCTGGGACTTCTGCGAGCGGGTCGACTCGCGCGCGGTCAACAAGCGCGCGATCGAATGCCTGATCAAATGCGGTGCCCTCGACTCGACCGAGGCGACGCGCAAGGGAATGCTGGAAGCGCTGCCCGCGGCCCAGTCGGCGGGCCAGAAGGCGCAGGAGGATGCGCAGATGGGGCAGGGATCGATCTTCGACTTCGGCGACGAGCCGGGCGGCGGCCAGGGTGGGGGTCAGGCCCAGCACCGCCCGCCGATCTCGGCGGTCGAGTTCGAGCGGGCCGAGCTGCTGGCGATGGAGAAGGAGACGCTGGGGACCTACCTCTCCGAGCACCCGTTGACGGCGGTGCGGGGCGCGCTGCGAGCGCGGGTCGACTGCAGCCTCGCCGACCTGGCGAGGAAGCAGGATGGTTCCTGGGTGACGGTGGGCGGGATCGTCACCGAGTGCAAGAAGATCCGCACCAAGAGCGGCAACCAGATGATGTTCGCCACTCTCGACGACGTCGAGGGTCAGGTCGAGATGCTGGTCTTCAAGGCCGACCAGGCCGAGAGCGCGTCGGTGATCGAGCCCGACGCGATCGTCCTCGTCCGCGGTCGTCTCGACCATAAGGAGCGGGGTGAGACGAAGCTGGTCGTACAGGAGGCCGAGCGCTTCGAACCCGACGCCGAGGAGATCGCCGCAGCGCCCTCGGTGGCGAGCGCCGCGCGCGGTCCCTTCGAGGTCGAGATCGACGCCGCGATGCTGTCCGAGGGCCTGATCGAGGAGCTCAAAGCCGTGCTCGAGCATCACCGCGGGGAGTCCGAGGTGCACCTGGCGATTCGCAACGGCGGCCCCGAGCCAAGGCGCCTGCAGCTCGGTGAGGCCTATCGCGTGCGACCCTCCGCCCACCTGCGCAGCGAGCTCGATCACGTTCTCGGCAGCGCCGCCGCGATCGCTGCCTGACCGCTGCAAACTGGCGCATTTCGGAGTCCTCGGTCGCTCACGTGCGAAGCACGCCACACTCCCTATGTCCTCCGAACTGCTTGGTTTTCGCGGTCAGGGGTCCGTAGACTTCCTTTATGCCAGCAACGCGCACCAAGGCCGGTGAGTGCCGTCAGTGCCGCTCCTTCTGCGACAAGATGGTCGAGCCGCGGGGCTGCGTGGAAATGCGCTGCCGCTACCTCTACAGCTTCGTCGACATGCTGACCGGCAATCAGTACGTGGGCTGCATGCAGGATGTCTTCTCAGCTAAGGTCGAGCTCGACGCGGTCCTGCAACCGGGAGGCTTCGGCGGCGTCAAGATGACCGGTGAGTCGCTGCCCCAATGTCAGTTCTCGGTCGAGCGCGCCTACGAGGGCGAAGGCGAGTCCTACGCTTGCGTAAACCGCCGCTTCTTCGACTGCGCCGACAGCGGCCCCGAGGGCATCCGCGCCTTCGACCTGCGCGACGTCTGAGCACGCCCCCCGAACTGCATCAAATTCTCTACCGGTTAGAGCCAGAATTTGATGCAGTTCGCGAATCCGGGTACCGATCTATGCCGTACGATGCCGCGCCATGAGCGATACAGCGGCAGTGGCAGACGCAGCGAAGGAGAGCATCGTGGAGGAGGTCGCGGGCGGCGACGGGACCCCCGAGGGCCCCGTCTTCACGCTCGAGCTGAACCAGGATCAGAAGGACATTCGCGAGTGGGTGCACGGCTTCGCCGAGGGCGTCGTCCGGCCTGCTGCGGCGGAATGGGATGAGCGCGAGGAGACACCCTGGCCGGTAATTCAGGAGGCGGCAAAGATCGGCCTCTACAGCTTCGAAGCGTTGGGCCAGTTCTTCGCCGATCCGACCGGCCTGACCCTGCCGATCGCCAACGAGGAGCTTTTCTGGGGTGACGCCGGCATCGGCATGGCGATCATGGGAACCTCGCTCGCGGTGGCCGCGATCTTCGGCCAGGGCACCGGCGAACAGATCGGCGAGTGGATCCCGCAGTGCTTCGGCAGCGCCGAGGACCCCAAGGTCGCCGCCTTCTGCTCCTCAGAGCCCGACGCCGGCTCCGACGTCTCGGCGATTCGCACCACCGCCAAGTACGACGAGGCCACCGACGAGTGGGTGCTGAACGGCCAGAAGGCCTGGGCCACCAACGGCGGCATCGCCGACGTCCACGTGGTCATCGCCTCCGTTGACCGTGAGCTTGGCTCGCGCGGCCACGTTGCCTTCGTCATCCCGCCCGGAACCAAGGGCTGCGAGCAGGGCGCCAAGGTGAAGAAGCACGGCCTGCGCGCCTCGCACACCGCCGACGTCCACCTGGATGACTGTCGCGTTCCCGGCTCCTGTCTGCTCGGCGGCAAGGAGAAGCTCAACGAGCGCCTCGCCCGGGTGCGCGAAGGCAAGAAGGGCAAGTCCCAGGCGGCGATGCAGACTTTCGAGGCCAGTCGCCCCACGGTCGGCGCTCAGGCGGTCGGCATTGCTCGCGCCGCCTACGAGTACGCGCTCGAGTACGCCAAAGAGCGCTCCCAGTTCGGCCGGCCGATCGTCGAAAATCAGGCGATTGCCTTCACCCTCGCCGATATGAAGCTCGAGATCGACGCCGCTCGCCTGCTCGTCTGGCGCGCCGCCTGGATGGGCCGCAACGGCCACAAGTTCGAAAACGCCGAGGGCTCGATGTCGAAGCTCAAGGCCGGCGAGGTCGCCGTCTGGTCGACCGAGCGCGCGATCCAGATCCTCGGCGGCAACGGCTACACCCGCGAGTTCCCGGTCGAGCGCATGCACCGCGACGCCAAGATCTACACGATCTTCGAGGGCACCTCCGAGATCCAGCGCCTGGTGATCAGCCGCGCGATCTCAGGCATGCACGTCAAGTAGCCGCGATACCTGCCAACGGTTTCCGTATTGACCATGGCATAGATGGTCAATACAGCACGGGTTGAATCGATGCTAACGCTGGCGCCGTTTCAAGCCTGCTTTTCGGAGCCGCTTGGCTGCCAGCACTTCGCTGCGGTCGGGACCTTTCTTGACGGGCCCTGGGGTCTCAAGCGTTGCCGGCAGGCCCTCGAAGCGGGGCTCGGAGAGGAAGGCCTCCAGGCCGCGCTTGCCCATCTCGCCCGTGCCGATGTTGGCGTGGCGGTCGCGGCAGGAGCCGAGCGGGGCTGCGGCGTCGTTGACGTGGAGGCAGCGGAGGCGCTCGAGGCCGACCTTGGCGTCGGCTTCGTCGACGATCGCGGCCAGATGGGCCTCGTCGGTGACGTCGAAGCCCTGCACGAAGAGATGGCAGGAGTCGAGGCAGAGACCGAGGCGCTTGCCGCCGCCGGCGAGGTCGATCAGCTCGGCGGTCTGGTCGAAGTCGCGGCCGAGCAGCCCTTTGTGGCCGGCGGTCTGCTCCAGCAGGAGCGGGCAGCTGTCGGAGTCCTTGAGCGCCGCGGCGATCACCTTCGCGGCGCGTTTCATCGACGGGCTGAGCGCCTCGCCCTTCTGAGCGCCGGGATGGAGGACCACGCCCGCGGCGCCTATCTGGTCGCCGATTCGCAGGGCGTGGGTGAGAGACGCGAGCGACTTCTTGCGCAGCTCGCCGTCTTTGGTCGCGCAGTTGATCAGGTAGACGGCGTGGATCACCACCGCTTCGACTGGTGAGTCGGCCATGGCCTCTTTGAAGGCGGTGAAGTCATCCGGCCCGTATTTGGTCGGGCGCCACATGCGCGGGCTCTGATTGAAGATCTGAATCGATTCGCAACCGCGCTCGGTTCCCCGCTCGATCGCCTTGTTGAGCCCGCCGGCCGTTGAGACATGGGCACCGATCAGCATCGGTCACGCATCCTATGGTCGCTGTGGAAACATGCGCGCCCGTGTCTGACTCCTCGCTCCGCCTCAGATTCGCTCCGTCGCCCACCGGCGCCCTGCATATCGGTGGTGCGCGGACCGCGCTCTACAACTGGCTTGCCGCTCGTCACGGCGGAGGGGAGCTGGTGCTGCGGATCGAGGACACCGATCGCGAGCGCTCGACCGAGGAGAACGTGGCGCAGATCATCGACGCGATGGAGTGGCTGGAGCTGGACTGGGACGAGGGCCCGGTCTCGCAGGCCGGGCGGGCCGAGCGACATGCGGAGGCTCTGCAGGAGCTGCTCGAATCGGGGGCGGCATACCCCGACGCGGCCACCGCCAGGGACGTCGAGGCCTGGAAGGCCGAGCACGGGGCGGATCGGGGATATCGCGGCGAGCCGACCGACGCGCCGGGTGCGGCGGTGCGCCTGCGGGTGCCCGACGAGGGGGAGACGGTGGTGCACGACCTGATCCGCGGGCCGGTCAGCTTCCCCAACCGCAGCTACGACGACTTCGTCATCGCCCGCGGCGACGGCTCGGTGCTCTACAACTTCGCCGTCGCGGTCGACGACGCCGAGATGGGCATCACCGAGGTGGTGCGGGGCGACGACCACCTCTCCAACACCCCCAAGCAGCTGCTCGTCCTCGCTGCGCTCGGGCACGAGCCGCCGCGCTACGCGCACCTGCCGCTCCTGCACGGTCCTGACGGCAAGAAGCTCTCCAAGCGCCATGGCGCGGCATCCGTGCAGGAGCTGCGTGAGGCTGGCTACCTTCCGGCCGCCGTGCGCAACTACCTGGCCCTGCTCGGCTGGGGCACGGACGACGACACCACGGTGATGAGGACCGAGGAGCTGGTGCGGCGCTTCGAGGTCGAGGACGTCGGCCGCGCCGCGGCGATCTTCGACGAGAAGAAGCTGCGCTGGCTGAACGGGCGCTTCATGCGCGAGATGCCGCTGGACGAGTACGCGGCCGCGGTCGCCGATCATCTGGGTCGCGAGCTCGACGAGCGGCTGCGCGCAGCCTGCGCGATTGCCCAGGAGAAAGCCCAGACCCTCGAGGAGGTCTGGGTGCTGATTCGTTTCCTCTTCGAGCCGCCCGTCGAGGACCCGAAGGCGTGGGCCAAGGTGATGAAGGATGGTGCCGAGCCGGCGCTGCAGGCGGCGCGAGAGGCGCTGCAGGCGTGCGAGTTCGATGTCGAGGCGATCGAGGCGGCGCTGAGTCCGATCCCGGACATCCTCGGGACCAAGCCGGGACGCGTCTACCAGCCGATCCGGGTGGCGATCACCGGCACCTCGGTCTCGCCCGGGATCTTCGAGTCCCTGGCAGCTCTCGGGCGCGAGGAGTCGTTGCTCCGTATCGACGCGGCGCTTGCCCGGATCACGGCCTGACGGGACAACGAGAACCGTTTTGGTCCACCCAAATGGACAAATGACTAGATTCTCGACCTTAATTTTGGGGATGGCTCCGCTAAACCGTGCGTCCTTTGCTGCCGATGAGGCGGTCAAGGAGTTTTCGCTCAATGGAGACCACGAAACCCCATACCAACGGCAAGACCAAGCCCGGCGAGGCCAGCAAGGGCGGCGCTCGTCCCGCCCCCGGAGCGCGCCTCGCCGCCGCCTTCGAGGCGGTGGAGAAATTCCCCGTCCTCTTGGAGTCGCGGGCAAGGGTGATGCAGGCGGCCACGGCGGAGACCGGCCGGGTCACCGATTTGATCGAAGCGGTCGAGGCGGACGTCGGTCTCTCGATTGCGGTGCTGCGCTTCGCCAACCGCACCGCGGTGCCGGTCGGCAGCATCGGCACCGTTCCGGCGGCGATCGACGCTCTCAAGTCCTCCGGCGTGCTCGCCATCGCCGGCACCGCGCCCGTCTTTGATTTCTTCGAGAGCAACGGCGGACGCGAGATGCGCCCGGAGCGCTTCCGCGTCCACGCCCTGGCGACGCAGCAGGCCGCCGATGAAATAGGTCGCGCGATCGGTTGGGAGGATCGTGACGAACTGGCCGTCGCCTCGCTGCTGCACGACGTCGGTCGACTGGTCATCTGCAATCTCCACCCGGGCGACCGGGGCGCGCTCGAGGCCGTCTCCAAGGCTCCGGAGCAGCGCCTGCGCGAGGAACGCGAGCGCCTCGGCATCGACCACGCGCTCGTCGGTGGCGTGCTGGCACGGCGCTGGAACCTGCCGCAGCGGATCGCGGTGGCGATCGAGCGCCACCACGCCGACGACGCCGAGGGCCTCGCCGCTCTCGTCGCCACCGCCGACATGGTCGCCCACTACAGCCAGGGTGAGGCGGTATCGCCAGAACGGTTGCACGCGGCGGCGAAACGATGCGGCCTCAGCCCCGACGCCCTGCGCGACCTGCTCTACCAGCTTCCCTATGCCCGCAGCGATGTCTCACGCGTGACCGAGCCCTGCCCGCTCTCGGCTCGTGAGCTCGACGTCCTGCGTCATCTCTCCGAGGGCATGGTCTACAAGCAGATCGCTGGAGAAATGCAGCTCTCCGTCTCGACCATCCGCACGCACCTGCACAACGTCTACGGCAAGATCGGCGCCGTCGACCGGGCGCAGGCGGTACTAACCGCCCGAGATCGCGGCTGGATCTAAGGACGGACGTATCTGGCCCGCGGGTCCTGCCGCGGCGGCCATCCCCCATGTGCTCGGACGCCTTCGGCGTCCTCCGCTATGGGGGACCCCCGCCACCGCGTCACCCGCGGGAGAGGCGTTCGTCCCTAGAAGCTGTCGCCATCAGCGACTGGGACCGCCTGTGCGAGCGTCTCCTCGCCGTAGCGGACTACGCGGGTCCTTGTCTGTGGCTGCTCCCGCGGGTGGCGCCGTAGGGGGGCCCGCCCCCGAGGACGCTTTAGCGACCGCAGGGGGTGGGGGGTCCCCTGCGGCGACAGGACCCGCGGGCCGCGGCTACTCGATCAAGGACTCGCGCAGGGCGATCGCCACGGCGTGGGTTCGGTTGCGGGCGCCCAGTCGCGCGAGGGCGTTCTTGGTGTGGGTCTTGACCGTCTCTTCGCTGAGGTCGAGCTCGCGGGCGGCGACGGTGGTCGATTCGCCGTTGGCGAGGAGCTGGAGGATTTCGCGCTGGCGCTTGGTCAGCTTGCCGCGACTGCCGCGCGGCGGCACGTCGGGGTCAACGAAGCGTTCCTGGGCCAGCGCCGCCTGGGCGGCGCGCAGCAGATGGTCGCTGTCCGCTGTCCTGGAGATGTAGGCCGCGGCGCCCGCCTGCAGGGCTGCGCTGGCGAGGTGGCGCTCGGCGCGCTCGCCGTGCGCGACGATGCCGATGCCAGGTTCGGACTTGAGCATCGCCCTGATCGCCTCGGTGCCATCCAGTCTCGGCGGATCCGCCTCGTCGAGCCCACGGCGCATTTCGACGATCGCGACGTCGAAGCTGCCCACGTCGCGAATCAGGTCCACGGCCTCGCTTCGGCTGTCGGCCTCCTGGACCTCGAAGCGATCCTGAAGCGCGCGGCGCATCCCGATCCGAACGATCGGATGACCGTCGACGACTAGGCACTGTGGACGCTCGCTCAGGACTGCTCCGATTTCCGAGGTTCGGCGACGGCTCCATCGTCAGCCCTGGAGCCCGAACCGATCCTAACCCAGCCGGGTCCGATCGGTGCGGTAGAAAATTCGGGTGATCTCGATCACCTCGAAGTCGCGCTACGCAGTGGTCGCGATGGCGGAGCTGGCGGGCTCGGGCGAGCGCCCGGTGCCGATCAAGGAGCTGGCCGAGCGTCGCGGCATCCCCGAGCAGTTCCTCGAGCAGCTCTTCTCGACGCTGCGCCGCGCCGGCCTGCTCACCAGCCACCGCGGCATGCGAGGCGGCTACACGCTCGCTCGCCCAGCCGAGGAGATCTCCGTGCTGGAGGTGGTCCAGGCGCTCGACGGCAAGGTCGGGCAGGAGGCCGACGAGGCCGGCGGCATCTGGGCCGAGGGCGTCACAGCCCTGCGCAAGGTCTTCGCCCAGACGACGATCGCCGAGGTCGCCCGCCGCGAAGCCGAGGCCGCCGGCTCGGGCATGTACTTCATTTAGAGCGAGCCGCATGGGCCTTGCGATTCCGCTTGTTCAAGCGGTTCGCACCCCGGCTGAGTCCGGTTATTTCCGGTCGTACTGGCGCACCAGTGGCGCATGAGGCACGCTGCCGAAACGTTTCCGCCGCACTGAGGGCTACCGTCGCTCGGGTCGATGAAGGGCACGCTGAGTCAGAAGAAGGCGATCAAGCTGTTGAAGGAAAATGGCTGGACGCAGGCTCGCGGGGGCAAGCATCAGGTCAAGATGACCAAGCCCGGCCGTCGTCCGATCACGCTCCCGCAGCACAAGGGGCGCGACTACCCAACTGGCTTGGCCCAGGCGATTCTCAAACAGGCAGAGCTAAGATGAAGGAACTTCACCTATGGAGCTAACCGCGCGTATCCATATCGAGGACGGCAGCTACTGGGCCGACGTTCCGGAGTTGCCCGGCTGCTTCGCCTCCGGGGACACTCTTGACGAGCTTTTTGAATCTCTACAAGAGGGAGTCGCCCTCTATATAGCTGACGAGGGCGGGGAGAGCGGCCCACTGCACGTCGCCACGGCGACGTTGACGGATCGACCGCTAACGCCCGCGTGAAGCTCAAAGAGAGCGGGATGAAGAAGCCGCCCGCGCGGCTGGCGCGGTGCTTACTGGCGCACCAACTGGCGCATAACAGGCGCACGGAAACGGCAAATCGCTTGCTCATGCGGGATTGCGCGCCGCGACTCGGCATGTACTTCATCTAGCCGTTGGGACGCGGGATGCGTCGGTGGACACGTGGGCAGGTCCCGGTTACGGTCGAAGGCATCGAGTAATCGACCGTTAGGAGGTTCGGCATGGAGGCACGTGGGGCTGTAAAACACCCGCCGGGGAGGCAGGCGATGCGCTGGGAGGACGGGGTCGTCTACGGGCTGGTGCTTGCCGGCGTCTACCTCCTCGTCGGCGTGCTGTTCTTCTATGCCGGCAAGGAGAAGATCTTCGACGGGTT
>CAZQET010000375.1:0-2130 GCA_964591825.1 uncultured Conexibacteraceae bacterium | reverse complement strand
CTACATCGGCAAGCCGCTGCCGGGCAACCGCTACCGGATCTTCCTCGCCGCCGACGGCTTCGCCACCCACCTAAAGCTGGCGGGAACGGTCACGCCGGACCCGGTGACGGGACAGCTGGTGATCACCTTCACGAATCTCCCCCAGAGCCCGCTGACCGCCTTTGACATGCACTTCTTCGGCTCCGAGCGCGGCATCCTCGCCACGCCGACGCAGTGCGGCACCTACCCGGTAACGACCAAATTCACGCCCTGGGATGAGACGATCGGCACCCAGACCTCGACCCAGTTCTTCACCCTGGACTCAGGTCCCAACGGGGCACCCTGCCCGGGAGCCCAACGCCCCTTTGCCCCGAGCTTCCAAGCTGCCTCGGCCGGTAACACCGCCGGCGCCCACAGCCCCTTCTCGATCGACCTGAAGCGAGACGACGGCGATCAGAACCTCGCCGGCGTAGACGTCACCACCCCACCCGGCTTCGCCGCCTCCCTGGCCGGCATCCCCTACTGCTCCGATGCCGCTTTGGCAAAAGCAGCCGACGCCGCCTACTCGGGCCTTGCCGAGGAGGCGAGCCCCAGCTGCCCGCTCACCTCCCAGGTCGGCACCGCCGTCGCCGGAGCGGGCGCGGGAACCCACCCCGTCTACGTCTCGGGCCGGGTCTACCTCGCCGGCCCCTACAAAGGCGCCCCGATCAGCCTCGCGGTCATCACCCCGGCCGTCTCTGGCCCCTATGACCTCGGCAACGTGGTGGTGCGGGTCGCCCTAAACGTCGACCCCACCGACGCCCACGTCACCGCGGTCTCAGACCTCCTGCCCCAGATCCTGCAGGGCATCCCGCTGCGTCTGCGCGAGGTCCGCATCAACCTCGACCGGCCGAACTTCACCCTCAACCCGACCAACTGCGATCCCTTCCAGATCAGCGCCCAGGTCAGCGGGGACCAAGGGGCCCAAGCCAATCTCTCCGCTCCCTTCCAGGTCGCCAACTGCGCGAGCCTGGGCTTTAGTCCGAAACTGGCGCTCAGCCTCAAGGGCGGGACCAAGCGAAACGGCCACCCGGCGCTTCGCTCGACCCTGAGCGCCAACGCAAGTGACGCCGGCATCTCCCGCGCCGTTGTCACCCTGCCGCCCCAAGACCAGCTCGATCAGTCCCACCTCTCGGCCCCCTGCACGCGCAGCCAGTTCGCCTCCGATTCCTGCCCGGCGGGCTCGGTGGTCGGCAATGCCTCGGCGACCACCCCGCTGCTCGACCAGCCGCTCACCGGCAACGTCTACCTGGTCTCCGAAGGAAATCCGCTGCCCGACGTGGTGGCGGCGCTGCGGGGCCAGTTCGACATCGACCTCAAAGGCAAAGTCAGCGCCTTCCACGGCGGCCTGCGGACCACCTTCGACACCGTCCCCGACGCCCCGGTCACCAGCTTCAAGCTCAACCTGGTGGGCGGCGGTAAGGGCCTGATCGTCAACAACACCGACATCTGCAAACAGCTCAACCCGGCCGCCGTGCAGCTCAGTGGCCAAAACGGCAAGAGCGCCAACCAAAGCGTGACGCTCGGCACCTCCTGCGGTGCCAATGCCCGCCACCGGCGTCACCGGCGCCACCACAACAGGTCAGGGGCGGTGCGCTAGCGATGGGTACTACGAGGAGAGAGCCAGGGACGATGAGCGAGACGCAGAGGATGAGCGAGACCCCTAGGGCAAAGCGATCCACTCTCAGGCGCGCCACCCTCGGCTGCGCGACCCTCGCGACGGGGCTTCTGCTCGCCACCACGCCGGCACTCGCCGCCAACATCCACGTCTACTCGACCTCCTTTGCCGGCTCGGGCGCCAACGCCCTCTCGGGCCCAACCGACGTCGCGGTCGACAGCTCGGGCGGCTCCTCGACGGGCGATGTCTACGTCACCGATCCCGGCAACCACCGGATCGAGAAGTTCGACTCCTCCGGCAACTTCCTGCTGATGTTCGGCCAGGGGGTCAACTCGGGTACCGGAAACCCCAATGTCTGCACCAACGCGGGGGCTCCGACCGACATCTGCCAGGCCGGTACCTCCGGCTCCTCGCCAGGCGCCTTCACCACCCCGAAGTTCATCGCCGTCGACAGCTCAAACGGAGCCTCCAAAGGCGATATCTACGTCGGCGAC
>CAZQET010000374.1:0-8849 GCA_964591825.1 uncultured Conexibacteraceae bacterium | reverse complement strand
CCTCTTCGCGCTGACGATCTACTTCCTGCGCGACTACGAAGTGCTCGAGCGCTATCGCTACACGATCGCGATCGGCGGGCTGCTGCTCTTGCTGGCGCCGCGGCTGCCGGGGATCGGCCAGCAGGTCAACGGCGCCTACCTCGGGGTGAAGCTCGGTCCGCTCGCCTTCCAGCCGGCCGAGTTCTCGAAGATCTGCCTGGTCGTCTTCCTCGCCAGCTACCTGCGCGAGCACCGCGAGGTGCTGATCGTCGGCGCCCGGCGGGTGCTCGGCGTCACCCTGCCGCCGCTCAAGCACTTCGGGCCGATGCTGGTCGTCTGGGGCGCCTCGATGTTCATGCTCGTCGTGATCCGCGACCTCGGCAGCTCGCTGATGTTCTTCGCCGCCTTCCTGGCGCTGCTCTACGTGGCGACCGGCCGCTTCTCCTTCGTCGTCATCGGCATGGCGATGTTCCTGCTCGGGGCCTGGTTCTTCGCCACCACCGTGCCGCACGTCGAGCAGAGAGTCGACATCTGGCTCAATCCCTACGCCCATCCGCAGAAGAGCGGGTACCAGATCCTCCAATCGATCTTCGCCCAGGCCGATGGCGGACTCTTCGGCAAAGGCTTCGCCCAGGCGCTGATCACGGTCCCCGGCACGAACAACGCCCTGCTGCCGGCCGCGCAGACCGACACGATCTACTCGCTGATCGTCAACGAGCTTGGCCTCTTCGGCGCCTGCGGGGTGATCCTCATCTACCTGCTGATCGCGGCCCGCGGCTTCAAGATCGCGCTGCTCGCCGACGACGGCTTCTCCAAGCTGCTGGCCACCGGGCTCACCGCGGTCTTTGCCATCCAGGCCTTCGTGATCATCGGCGGCGTCACCCGGGTGATCCCGCTGACCGGCGTCACCCTGCCCTTCATCAGCTACGGCGGCAGCTCGATCGTCGCCAACTTCGTCCTCCTGGCGCTATTGCTGCTCATATCGGACCGGGCGCGCAAGGAGACACCGTGAGCGTGTCAATCGCCACGGTGATCTCCGGGTGCTCGAATCCGGGGCGATTGACACGCGACCGGTTCATGCCATGAACCGCCAGATCGTCAAGCTCTTCGCCTTCATCGTCGCTCTCTTCGCGGTGCTGGTCGGCTTCACGTCCTACTGGTCGGTCTTCGATGCCAAGGCGTTGCGAGAAAAGAACGTCAACAGGCGGCCGCTGCTCGAGCAGCAGCAGATCAAGCGCGGGAGAATCCTGGCCGCCGACGGCACCGTGATCGCTCGCTCGGTCGCCAAGGGCCACGGCTCTTCCAAGCGCTACGTGCGTCGCTATCCCGAAGGCGCCCTCTTCGGCCACCCGATCGGCTATAGCTTCGTCGAAGAGGGCGACAGCGAGTTCGAGAAGTCCCACAACGATGAACTGGTCGGCAACGAATCCGAATTCGGCTCGATCCTCGACGAGCTGCGCGGCCGCAACCAGGAAGGCGAAGACGTCGTCACCAACCTCGATCCGGCCGCACAGCGGGTCGCGCTGAGCGATCTCGAAGCGGCCGGCTTCGGCGCCGTGGTGGCAATCGAGCCGCAGAGCGGTCGGGTGCGGGTGATGGCCTCCAACCCGCCGTATGACCCCAACCGCATCCCCTACGACCTCTCGAAGCTGAACCTCGACAAAGCGGAAACGCCGCTGGTCGACCGCGCCACCCAGGGCCAGTACCCGCCCGGGTCGACCTTCAAGGTGGTGACCGCGGCCGCCGGCCTCGACACCGGGACGATCACGCCGGAAACGGCCTTCGCCGCCCCCAGCCCGCTCGAGGTTCAGGGGCTGCCGCTGGAAAACGACTTCGGTGAGAGCTTCCCACCGATCAGCCTCGACACCGCCCTGACTCAATCTGTCAACACCTGGTTCGCCCAGCTCGGCGAAAAACTGGGCACGGAAACGATGTTCGAATACATGGATCGCTTCGGCTTCAACGCCAAGCCGGCGATTGACCTGCCCGAAAACCAGGTGTACAAGAGTGGCGTCTACGACTACGAAGCGGAAAGGCTGCTTGGCCCAGGCGATCCGGTCGACATCGGGCGCGTCGCGATTGGCCAGGAGCGGCTGGCGGTTACGCCCCTGCAGATGGCCGAGGTGGCGGCGGCGGTGGCGAACAAGGGCAAGCTGATGAAGCCGCAGATCTGGAGCCGCGTCGTCGATTCGGACGGACGCGTGACCAAGCGCCTCGAACCCAGTGAATACGGCCAGCCGATCAGCGCTCAGACCGCAGAAGCGCTGGCGACGGCAATGGAAGGGGTGGTCCGCGAAGGCACCGGCACCAACGCCGCGATCGAAGGCGTCGACGTCGCCGGCAAGACCGGCACGGCGGAAACGCCGAGCGAAGCCTGCGGCAACTCCAGCGAAGCCAACCAGGCCTGGTTCATCGGCTTCGCCCCTGCCCAGGACCCGAAGATCGCGATTGCGGCGACGGTCGAATGCACGCCGCAGTTCGGCAACGACGTCGCCGCGCCGATCTTCCGCGACGTCGCCGAAACGATCCTGGCCGGCGAATGAGAGACTGCCGCCGTGCCTGAGGTCAGCCAAGGCAGCGTCGTCGACGACCGGTACCGGATCCTGAGGCGGATCGGATCGGGCGGGATGGCCGACGTCTGGCTCGCCGAGGACACCCATCTGCAGCGCGAGGTGGCGCTCAAGATCCTGCATCCGCGCTTCGTTCAGGACGGGGAGTTCGTCGAGCGCTTCCGCCGCGAGGCCGAGGCCGCCGCTGCCCTCCAGCACCCCAACATCGTCGCCGTGTATGACCGCGGCGAGGTCGACGGCACCTACTACATCGCGATGCAGTACCTGCAGGGGAGCACGCTGAAGCAGCTGATCGACGCGGGGCTCTCACCACCGCAGGCCGCCGGCCTGATCCGCCAGGTGCTCGAGGGCGCCCGCTTCGCCCACCGCCACGGCGTCGTTCACCGCGACCTCAAGCCCCAGAACGTGATCGTCGACGCCGACGGCAAGGCGACGGTGACCGATTTCGGCATCGCCCAGGCGGGCGTCTCGGAGATCACCCAGGCCGGCGCGGTGCTGGGCACCCCGCACTATCTCTCGCCCGAGCAGGCGCAGGGCTTCGAGGTGACCGCGGTCTCCGATCTCTACTCGATCGGCGTGATGCTCTACGAGGCGCTTACCGGCCGCGTGCCGTTCGAGGCCGACTCGGCGGTTGCCGTGGCGATGAAACAGGTCTCCCAGCCCCCGCAGCGACCGAGCTCGATCAAACCGGAGGTCTCGCCGGCCCTCGACGCGGTGGTGATGCGGGCGCTGGAAAAGGAGCCGGGCCAGCGCTTCCAGAGCGCCGACGCCTTCATCGCCGCGATCGACGCCGCGCTCAAGGACCCCGGTGGAGGAGCCGGCAACACCGCCGCCTTCGCACCGCTGCCGCCGGTCGTGGCCACACCGGAGGAGCCGGTGGCCGAGGGGACGACCGCCGAGGAGGAGGAGCGCAGGCGCCGCCGCAAGATCTGGATGCTGATCACTGCCGCGATCGCGATCGGCGTCCTCGCCGGCCTCGCTCTCACCCGCGACACGACGACCACGGTGCCCAAAGTCACCGGCGACCAGCTCAACGTGGCGATCGCCCTGCTGCAGCAGGGCGGCTTCGGCGTGGGCGACGTTAAACGGGTCCAGCGTGAAGCGCCGGTGGGCGAAGTGCTCGAGCAGGATCCCGCCGCCTCGCCGCCCGCCGACGAGGCGTCGGAAGACTGCGCTTTCCTCACCCTCTTCTGCTCGAAGCCAAAGGTGATGTTGACGGTCAGCGCCGGACCCGGCAGCGCCAGGGTGCCCTCGACCGCGGGGCTGACCAGAGCCGAAGCCGAAGAAGCGCTCGAAGAAGCCGGCTTCGGCGCGCGGGTCGAAAACGTCCACTCCGAAAAGGTCGAACAGGGGTTGGTGATCAGCTCCGAACCGGGCGGCGGCGAGACGACGACGCGCGGCACCGACGTGCTGCTGCGGGTCTCCAGCGGACCGAGGCTGGCCAAGGTGCCGGTCCTGGTCGGCTCGCAGCGCTCGCTTGCCGTGCAGCAGATTCGCGGCCGTGGCTTCGTCCCCAGCGTCGAAGAAGTCGAAGACAGGGCGCCCGCGGGCCAGGTGATCCGCCAGGCTCCGAGCGCCGGCTCGCAGCTTCCCCCCGGCTCGACCGTCTCGATCGTCGTCTCCAAGGGGGAAGAACGGGCGACGGCGCCCAACGTGATCGGCAAGCTGCGCGCCGACGCCGTGGAAGCGGTGCGCGAAGCGGGGTTGAAGCCCGTCGTCCAGGAACAGGAAACCGAAGTGCCCTCGCAGGTTGGCCGCGTCACCGACCAGTTCCCGCCGCCGGGGTCGGAAGTGAAGCCGAACAGCACGGTGACGCTGGTCGTCGGCAAGGCGGCGACGCCGGCGGTCGAAACGGAAGAAGAAGAATGAGGGTGGCGGTCCTCTGCGGGGGCCGCTCCTCCGAGCACGACGTCTCGCTGCGCTCCGGCGAGGCGGTAGCGAAGGGGCTGGCAGAGGCTGACCACGAGCCGCTGCTGGTGACGATCGCCCGCGACGGCTCTTGGCGCGCCGACGCTGGCCCGGTCGAGCTCGTGCCAGGCGAGGGACTGCTCGGCGCCGACGTCGCCTTCCCGGCGCTGCACGGGCCCTTTGGCGAGGACGGCAGCGTCCAGGGCCTGCTCGAGTGGCTCGATCTGCCCTACGTCGGCTCCGACGTGCTCGCCTCCGCCACCTGCATGGACAAGCTCACCCTGAAGCGCCTCTTCGCTCAGGCCGGCCTGCCCCAGGTCGAGTTCGCCGATGCCTCCGAGCCGGGCTGGCGCGAGCGCTGCGAGCGGTTCGGCACACCGCTCTGGGTCAAGCCCTCGCGCCTCGGCTCCAGCGTCGGCATCAGCCGCGTCGATGCGCTCGGGGGCGAGCTGGACGAGGCCGTGGAGCTCGCCCGCCGCCACGACCCGCGCGTGATCGTCGAGGCCGCTGCTCACGGTCGCGAGGTCGAGTGCTCGCTGCTCGGCAACGAGGCGGTCGACGCCTCGCAGCCGGGCGAGGTCGTCGCCGATGGCGAGTGGTACGACTACGAGAACAAGTACCGCGAGGGCGGCATGGAGCTGGTCGTGCCAGCCTCAATCGCCGCCGAGCAGACTGCCCGCGTGCGCGAGCTCGCCATTCGCGCCTTCCAGCTCGCCGGCTGCACCGGCCTCGCCCGCTGCGACTTCTTCGTCGAGGCCGACGGCGCCGTTCTCGTCAACGAGGTCAACACGATGCCCGGCTTCACCCAGACCAGCGTCTACGCCAAGCTCTGGGCCGCCTCCGGCCTCGCCTACCCAGCCCTCTGCGACCGCCTCGTGCAGCTCGCCGTCGAGCGCCACCAGCGCGCCCGCTCTTACGAGTTCTAGATGATTGATTCCCACGCGACTGATCGATTGACCCACGCATATGGGGGCAAATCGAACTATCGACAGGACGCGGCGTCCTCGGCGATCGGCTCGGTCTCGACTCGTACTGGCTATCCCGTCCCTGAACCTCAGCGCAGCAGCTTGATGTCGCTGATCTCGACCTGGTAGCCGCCGTACTGATCGTTGGCTTCGGAGGCCTTGTTGAACCAGAGCAGGAAGTACCTGGAGGGGGTTTCGACCCTGAGGTCGATCTCCTCGGTGGAGGAGGCGCCGACGGCGATGCCGACGGGTTCACTCCAGCCGCCCAGCTCTTCCGGCGGTCCGGAGGCGGCCGCGAAGACCTGGGCGTCCCAGCCCGGGGTCGGGGTGCGGACGACCATCTTCGACGGCTTGACGGGCGAGCTCGTGGTGACGTAGATGCCGACCCCCGGGTCGGGCCCGGTCTTCGTGCCGGCGAAGGTGTCGGATTCGTAGTGCTCGGTTTCCCAGGCGGTGCCGGTCGGGTCGCCGTCGACGGCGAGGCCGACCTTGTTGGGCACCTCTTCGCCGTCGCCCTCGGGGTCGTAGTCGGTCGCTTCGGTGATTTCGATCGGCTTCCCAGCCCCCTGGCCGGCCCCGCCGCCGCCGACGTCGCCGCTGGAGACGACGAAGACGATCAGCAGTACCACGGCGGCGACGAGGGCCAGGCCGCCGACCGCCGCCCAGCTCCAGCGCCTGCTCGAGAGCTCGCGCTTGGGCGGCGGCACCGCCTCGAGCACGCTGGTCGCCTCGCCCGTGGTCGAGCCCGCCCGGGCCGCCTCGACCTCGAGCGCGGTCGAGAGGTCGTCGATCATCTCGCCGACCTGCTGATAGCGCTGCTGGGGGTCCTTGGCCGTCGCCCGCTCGACCACCAGGGCCACGGCCGCGGAGACCTCGGGGCGGCGCCGCTGCACGTCGGGCAGCTCCTCGTTGACGTGCTTCATCGCCACCCCGACCTGGCTGTCGGCGGAGAAGGGGACCTGGCCAACCAGCATCTCGTAGAGGACGACGCCGAGCGAGTAGATGTCGGTGCGCGGGTCGACCTTGTGCCCCATCGCCTGCTCGGGAGCGACGTAGTCGGTGGTGCCGAGCACGCGACCGGTCGCCGTCATCCCGTCCTGCTCGAGCTGCCGTGAGATGCCGAAGTCGGTCAGTTTCGCCCTTCCCTCGGCGTCGATCAGGATGTTCTGCGGCTTGATGTCGCGGTGCACCATGTTGCGCGCGTGCGCCATCGAGAGACCGCGGGCGATCTCGATCGCGTAGGCGATCGCCTCCTGTGGGTCGAGCGCCCCCTCGCGCTTGATCCGCTGCTTCAGCGTTTCGCCTTCGACGTACTCGAAGACGATGTAGGGGTAGCCGCCGTCCTCGCCGGCGTCGATCACCGAGACGACGTTGGGGTGTGAGAGCTTGGCGACCGAGCGCGCCTCTTGGCGGAAGCGCTCGAGCTGGTCCGCCTGCTCGGACATCTCGCGATGCATCACCTTGACCGCCACCGGACGGTCGAGCGTCTGGTCCCGCGCCAGGTAGACCGTCGACATTCCGCCGCTGCCCAGCTTCGCCTCCAGCCGGTAGCGGCCGGAAAGCACGGTTCCGATCATCGCGCTGCTCGAGCGGGCTTCCATTCAGTGGCGGCGAATCTCGCGCGGACCTCGTGCCGCAGCGCCGATTCGCTGCGTCCCAGGGTAGTGGGGACGCAGGAGGGCGAGCGCCGGCTCGCATTCCTCGGCAGGGACGATGCAGCAGAAGCCGCAACCCATGTTGAAGACCTCGTGCATCTCCTCCTCGGAAGCGCCGCAGCGCTCCTGGATCAGGACGAAGATCGGCAGCGCGGGAAGGGGCTCCTCGATCTCGTAGGAGACCTCGGCGGCAAGGCGGCTGAGGTTCCCGAGCCCGCCGGAGGTGATGTGGGCGAGGCCGCGCACCTCGATCTCGGAGCGCAGCAGCTCGAGCACCGGCTTGACGTAGATCTCGGTCGGCTCGAGCAGCACGTCGCCGAGCGGCCGGCCGAGCCGCCCCTCCGGATCTTCGTCCAGCGGCAGGCCCTCGAGCGCCGAGCGGGCGAGCGTGTAGCCGTTGGAGTGCAGGCCGGAGGAGGGCAGCCCGACGATCGCATCGCCGGGCTGGACGGCAGCCCCGTCGACGATCTCGTCAAGGGCCACGGTGCCGACGCAGGCGCCCGAGACGTCGACGCCGCGCACCATCTCGCCCAGCTGCGCCAGCTCGCCGCCGGGGATCTCGATCCCGGCCAGCTCGGCCCCTCGCGCCAGCCCTACTCCGACTTCCTCGCATACCGCAGGGTCGGCGCGGTCGATCGCGATGTAGTCGAGCATCGCCAGCGGCTCGGCGCCGACGCAGATCACGTCGTTGACGTTCATCGCCACGCAGTCGATCCCGATCGTGTCGAAGCGCCCGAGCTGCTCGGCGATCAGCAGCTTGGTCCCGACGCCGTCTGTTGAGAGCGCGATCCCGTTGCGCTCATCGAGCTTGATCACGCTCGCGTAGTGGCCCGGCAGCGGCACCTGTCGCGACGGCCGCCCCAGCTCGATCGCCCCCAGCGCCCTGACCAGCCCGGCGACCGCCGAGTCGGCAGCCCCCTGATCCACTCCGGCCTTGGCGTAGGCGTCGCTCACGCGGGCGATTCTTTCAGGCGCTCGGCCAGATCGGGAGCCGGTTCGAAGACGTGCTGGCGGCCCCGCCGTCGTCGGAGCAGCAAATCGCGGCCGGCCAGCTGGCGCAGGTCGACTCGAGCGGTCTCATGGCTGACTCGGTGACTCTTGGCGTGACTCTCGAACGTGTAGATGGCATCCGAATCGCGAATGGCGTCGGTCAGGAGCGCCAGCTGCCGCCCGTTGAGGTGGTCGGTTTCGTCAAGAAGGCGCTCGACGCCGCGAACCTCCGCCTGCTTGCGCCGAAGGTAGATCCGCAGCTCGTCGATGGCGCGGCGCAGGACCCCCAGCTGGTGGATGAGGAAGTAGGTCGCATCGCCCTCGTCTGCCTCCGTCTCGAGAAATGCCCTGCCGTACTGGGCGGGAGCGGCGCGGATGATCCGTGAGATCGGCAGATACTCGACCAGCCAGTATCCGTGCGACCGCATCAGCCAAAAGAACAAGATCCGCGCCGCTCTGCCGTTGCCATCCTCGAACGGGTGGTCGTAAGCAAGCCAGAAGTGCAGCAAGATCGCCCGGATCACCGGGTGAACGAACGTTTCCCCGCCCTCGTCTTCCTCATTCGCAAACTCGCACATCAACGCCATACGCGCTGGAAGTTGCTCTGCAGGAGGTGGCCGGTGCACGGGACGCCCGCCGTCGCGATCGACGACCACGACCCTGTCCTCGCCCGGCTGCTGCAGGCGCCCGGCGGCCGTCGGATCGGCGAGGGTGCCATCGGTGACAATGCGGTGCAGCCGCATGACCGTCTCGGGGCTCAGCTCATCGCTCATCTCGTCGTG
>CAZQET010000373.1:0-5296 GCA_964591825.1 uncultured Conexibacteraceae bacterium | reverse complement strand
AAGGATATAGGAAGGTTTCTCAATCTAACCTCGGGACGCGCGAGTAAGTTTCCAGCATGAACGAGACCGCGACCGCTGCGTCGCCACATAAAAGAGCCCGCACCCCCCGCGCCGGCCATCCGCGCTGGGCACTTGGGCTCGTTGTCCTCGGCGCCATCCTCACCTTCGCCGCGATCTTCTCGATCTGGGTCAATCGCCAGGCGCTCAACACCGACAACTGGGTCGACACGAGCACCCGCCTGGTCAAGAACGAAGAAGTCCGCAGCCAGCTCTCCGATTACCTGGCGAATCAGCTGTTCGCCAACGTCGACGTCGCTGGCGAGCTGCGCGAAGCGCTGCCGCCTCGTCTCGCCCCGCTGGCTACCGCAGCCGCGGGCGGCCTACAACAGCTCGCGCCGCAAGTCGCCGAACGACTCTTCGCCACCCCCCGCTTCCAGGCGCTCTGGGAAGCAGCCAACCGCAAAGCCCATGAATCGCTGCTGCGGGTGCTGGACGGCGGCAGCTCGACGGTCTCGACCGAAAACGGTGAAGTGAAGCTGCAGCTCGGCTCGGTCCTCACCGAGATCGGCGAAGGCTCGGGAGTGGGGGAAGGGCTCGTCTCGAAGCTGCCGCCCGAAGCCGGCGAAATCACGATCCTCAAGTCCGACGAACTTTCGCTGGCCCAGGAAGTCGCCAACCTGCTGCGCAAACTGCCAATCGTGCTGACGCTCGCCGCGCTGCTCTGTTTCGCGCTCGCGGTCTACCTCTCCCCGCGCCGGCGCGAGACGCTGCGCTCGGTCGGGTTCGCCTTCGTTATCGCCGGCCTGCTCTCGCTCGGCCTGCGCGGGTTCGCCGGCACCTACGTGGTCAGTGGGCTGAGCAAGACGACCTCGGTCGAACCGGCGGTCGAAGCAATATGGAGCATCGGCACCTCGATGCTGGTCACGATCGCAACCTCGGCGATCGTCTTCGGCCTGCTTGTCGCGCTCGCCGCCTTCCTCGCTGGCCCCACCGGGATCGCGATGACGATCCGCCGCCACATCGCCCCCTACGCGCGGCGCAGTCCCGCCGGCTTGTGGGGCGCCGCGCTGTTGATCTTCCTCGCGCTGATTGCCTGGGCGCCGGTGGCCGCCTTCCACAAGCCGCTCGGAGTGCTCGTCTTCGCCCTGCTCTTCGCCGCCGGCACAGAGCTGTACCGGCGCCAGCTGCTGGAGGAGCCCGTAGAAAGCCTGGCCTCGACCAAATAGGCCTCACGGGCAGGGAATCTGAGGCAGCACGAGGTCCGAGGAGGCGATCCAGCCCACCTGGCGCTAGTCAGTCCACCAGCCGCGCTGGCCTTCGACGTCTTCGCGCGGAGCCTTGCCGAGGTTGGGTGCGCCGATGACGAAGATCTCGAGGCCCTCCGGCCCGGCCTCGTAGCCTCGCCACGTACCGGGCGGGACGCGCACCGCGTCCCATTCCTTGAGTTCGACGACCTCGTCGTCGAGCTTCATCCGCCCGCTCCCGCGCAGGACCACGTACACCTCCTCCTGCTTCTTGTGCGTGTGGCCGTACGGAAAGCGATAGCCGGGCGGGACACGCTGGTAGCCCAAGCCTGAGCTCTCGAGCTCGAGCGCCTCGGTCGCCAGGCGGAACTCCAGGTCTGGTGAGCCGTCGAAGTTGGACCCGACGTCCTCCAGATCCTCCTTCAGGTTCCTGAGCGTGAACGGCACGGCGCGATCCTATGGCACCCCTGGCTCGCCGATCTGTTGCGTCAAGCGCCGCGGTGCCAGGTGACGTGGGGGCTCCGCTCCGTGCTAACTTACAACCAAATGGTTGTAAGTAAAAAAGCGATCCGCGATGACGAGAAGGCCGCCGACCTGCTGTTCGGGGCACTGGCGGACTCGACCCGCCGAGACATCTTCCGTCGGGCCCATGAGGGCCGGCTCTCGGTCTCGGCTCTGGCCCGCGAATACCCGATCAGCCTGACGGCGGTGCAGAAGCACGTCGCCGTGCTGGAGCGGGCCGAACTGGTGAGCAAGCACCGGGTTGGGCGCGAGTCGATCGTGCGCGTCGAGACCGACGCCCTCAAACGCGCCCACGCAGCGCTCGATCTGCTCGAGTCTGAGTGGCGCGGCCGGATCGAGCGGATCGACCGGATCCTCGATGAAGAAAAAGGAGACAGCTAATGCCCGTCACCGACGTGAAGAAAGACCTCGACACCCTGACGATGACGATTACCGCCGAGTTCGACGCCGGGGCCGAGCGAATCTGGGAGATGTGGTCGGACCCGCGGCAGCTGGAGCGCTGGTGGGGCCCGCCGTCCCACCCGGCGACCTTCATCGACCATGACCTCTCTCCCGGTGGCCACGCCGCTTACTTCATGACCGGCCCGGAGGGGCAGAGGTACCACGGCTGGTGGCGTATCGAGGAGGTCGAGCCGCCCGGGCGGCTGCGCTTCGAGGACGGCTTCGCCGATGACGAGGGCAATCCAAACGAGGAGATGCCGACGACGATCGCGACGGTGACGATCGCCGAGGCCGACGGCGCCACGACGATGTCGATCGAGTCGAAGTTCGGCAGCCGCGAGGGCATGGAACAGGTGATCGAGATGGGGATGGAGCAGGGTATGGTCGAAGCCCTCGGCCAGATCGACACGCTCCTTGCCGGCGAGGGGGCGTGAGGGTCGGACGCTCCGATCGCCGATATCGAGGCAGTCCGCTCGCGGCGCGACGCGGTGCTAAGCAATCAATTGGATGGATCTTCGATCTCACGCAGGGGGCCGGCGGGGCGTTGTATCCACGTGACCACCTGGACGACGTGCGCAAGCCCGATCGGCCAGCTCACCGTGCTGGCGGGTACGGATGGTGTCCGCGGTCTCTACTTTCCGCGACGCGCGCCGATCCTCGACGCGACGAGGCGCCGCGACATGACCACGGTGACCGGCCAGCTCGAGCAGTACTTCACCGGCAAGCGGCAGCGCTTCGAGGTCGACCTCGAACTCGCCGGTACGCCGCTGCAACGGGCGGTTTGGGCGCGGCTGCTGGAGATCCCCTACGGCTCCACCACCACCTACGGCGAGCTCGCCGACTCGGTCGACGTCTCGCTCTTCCCCGAGCGCCTCGCCCGCTACCAGCGCGTCCGTGTCGCCGCCGCGGCGATCGGCCGGACGCCGACGCCGATCCTCGTACCCTGCCACCGCGTGATCGGCGCCGACGGCTCGTTGACCGGCTACGGCGGCGGGCTGCAGCGCAAGCAGTTCCTGCTCGACCTCGAGCGTCGGGGCGCCGCCAGTCTCTCCGTCGAGCCAGTGCCCGCTCACTGCCAGCTGGCGATGATGTGAGCAGAGCCTGGACCCTGACCGGGCGTAACGCTTTTCTGTCCGGCGACCAATAACGAGCATGGAGATAGAGGAAGCGTTGTCGGCGCCACCGAGTGCGCTCAGTCGCAAGCTGCGCGTGGTTGCCGCCCGTGAGCGCGGGGTTGGCCCCGAGCAGCTGCGCTGGATCGGGACGGACCCCGAGCTGCTCGAGGTCTTCTACCGCGAGAACGTCGAGGACCTGCAGCGGTTCGTCGCCCGTCGGGTCGGGGACTGCGAGCGGGCTGCCGATCTGACCGCGGAGATCTTTCTCGCCGCAATCGACTCGGCCGAGTGCTACCGGCCGCGGCGCGGCACGCCGAAGGCATGGCTCTACGGGATCGCCCGCGTCCTCGTCGCCAACGATCGCCGCCGCCATGGGCGCGAGCGGGCGCGGGAGGAGCGGTTCCGCGGAAGTGCCCTACTCGACGAGGAGGACGCGGCGCGGATGGAGGCGCGGATCGACGCCGCCGCCCAGTCGCGTCGCCTCTACGCGGCGATGGACCGCCTGCCCGACGCCGAGCGGGCGGTCCTGGAGCTGGTCGCGATCGACGAGCTGACGGTCGCCGAGGCGGCGGCAGCCGCCGGCGTGCGGCCGGTCACCGCCCGCGTGCGCCTGCACCGGGCGCGGCACAAGCTGCGCGCCGAGCTCGAGGCGGCCTCAACCGAATCGACTGCGAGCGAGGTGGATGAATCGTGAAACGGAACCGAGACCAGGACGGCAATTTCGAGCGGAGACTGCTCGACGAGCTGAAGGCCGTGGTCGCCGAACGTGGCGCCGAGCAGGCCACTGCCACCGAGGCCGCGGCACCCACGCCCGGCTGGCGACGCGCTCCCCGGCTGGCCCTCGGCGCCATCTCCGTGCTCGCCGCCGCTGCCGTGGTGCTCGTCTTCAATTCCGGCGGCGACAACACCCCGAGGGCCTTCGCCGTCGACCCTCAGAAGGGCGGCGGGGTGACGATCAAGGTCTACAGCCTCGAAGACGCCGCCGGCCTGCAACGGGCCCTGAAGAATGCTGGGATTCGGGCGCAGGTGACCTGGTTGCCGGCCGGGATGACCTGCCGCGAACCGCACTTCACACCATCGAGAGTGAGAACGGCCCTGGGTGGGAGCATCGGCGGAATGACCATGGGCGGTCCGGCTCCCGCGATGACGATCGGGGTCATGAGCTCACAGCAGTACCGCGAACGCCGGCGGGAATACAGGCGCGGTGAACTCTCCGGAAAGGAGTATCTCGAATCGACTCCCAACCTCAGTCTCGACCCTGCATCGTTCCGCCCCGACCAGAGCGTGGTCATCTCCGGATCGCCGGCCCCCTACAACGGCGACCCCAAGGGCGGCTACAAAGCCCAGTTTGGGGTTGCCGAGGGGCCGGTCGAACCGTGCGAACCGACCGAGGGGCTCGTTCAGCCAACCGGGGTCCCGGCGGTTGCCGAAGCGTCCGATGCCCCGGCTGAAGCCCCACCCGGGCCCGGCGAGCTTCTCTACTCGAAGACCAGGGTGGTCCAGCTGCAGGGCTGGGAACCGCACGGCCTTGGGGCGGGGACAAGAGCGAAGCCCAGGCACTTCACGGCAAACCTGCTTGGCAGTGAGTCCAACGCGCTTCCCGCTCTGGTGCCCACAGAGAAGGAAGTCTGGACCGCCTCCGACGGCAAGACGCAGGTTCGCGAAACCCTCGGCCGGATCGAATTTCTCTCGGGTGACGATCAGCGACGCTGGGAAGACGCGGGTTCGCCGCCGCCGTTCGACTACGACCCCTCTGAACACGACGTGGGCCGCGACAAGTCCGGACGCCCGGTGAAGGAATTCGCCGCCAGGTCCTGGCGGGGGTCCCACGTGTTCTCCAATGTCTCCGAGCTCTCCGAAGCGCCAACCCAGCCCGGAGCCCTGCGCCTCGGCATCGAACACCACCGCGGTGGGGGCAATGCGACGATCGAAAGGCTCATGGAAATCCTCAGCGAACCGATCACCAGCCCCGCG
>CAZQET010000372.1:0-6763 GCA_964591825.1 uncultured Conexibacteraceae bacterium | reverse complement strand
GACGGTTGGCGTGATGTCCGTAGCTATCGGTTTCGACCACGAGGCGCTGGGCCGGCCAGTAGAAGTCAACGAGAAACTCTCTAACCAGGACATTGGCCTGCGGCAATGGCAGGCCGAACTCGCGACAAAGCGCGAAGAAGTCGATCTCCATGGGAGAAACCGCGTCGACGGCACGCGGGTCGACTTCCATCGCAACCCGCCGCAGCCGGCCGATCCCTCTTTTTCCTCGCCATCCCCGGACCATCTGCTGCAGATGGGGCCAGCGTACGCATCCGCTCTTATCGCCCGCAACCAAAGCGCGCTCCAGCTGTTTGGAGTCGAGGCGAGAAGCCATGTCCAGCAGGGCTCGCTCCGGCGTGGTGACAGGAATCCCCTGCTCAAGCGTCACGTGGTCATCCGGGAGCACGCGGGTCTGGTGTAGACGAATACCCGGACGACGGCGGTGGGCACCGCCGGAGCGACGAAGCACTTCGACATCGCCATGCGACCCGCGCATGCCCCAGAGATCCAACGCGCTTCCATGGGACAGAGCCGCACCCGGGCCGGACGCAAGTACGGCGGCTGTCCACCGGCCTTGCCTGCTGATCCGCGTATGGCCGAGAGCGAAGACCCCTTGGAAGACCGGAATCAGCGCGCCTATTTCCACCCGGTATCGGTTGAGCCCATCGCCGAGCTCGTGGTCCAAGAGCTGCCAGCGTGCAACCACTCCGTGTTGTCGCTCGGCCAACTCCCGGATCACCCGCGTCGCCTCCCGGTCCCTCATCGGCACCCTCGAGCCAACCCCAGCCGAACTGCATCAAATTCTCTCTCCGTTAGAACGGGAATTTGATGCAGTTCGGCTGGGGTGAGGCCTATTGCGTCTGTGCCTCCGGCTGCGCCGGGGATGGCTGAGAGGGTCTGCGCGGGCATGGCCCGACGCTGACGGATCGAGGCGCGCGAGTGGCGCGCTTAACGTCACAATTTTGGGACGGGAACCGCGCGGGAGGCGCGGTTCCCCTCTCTACTCGACGTCGCCCTCGGGCTTGGGGGCCTCGCCGGGGTTCTTACGCGGCACGAGCACCAGGCGCTTGAACTCGGCCACGAGGACGCCGTCCTGGTTGAGGACGCGGGTGTGGACCTTGACCACGCCGCGGTCGGGCTTCGATTTGGAGGGCTTGACGTCGAGCACCTCGGTCTCGCAGAAGAGGGTGTCGCCGTGGAAAACCGGGTTGGGGTGGCTGAGCTCTTCGGTCGCCAGGTTGGCGATCGCCTTGCCGGAGACGTCGCTGACCGACATGCCGAGAGCGAGCGAGTAGACGAGCGGGCCGACGACGACGTTGCGGCCCTGCTGGGACCCCTTGGCGTAGACGTCGTTGATGTGCAGCGGGTGGTGGTTCATCGTGATCAGGCAGAAGAGGTGGTCGTCGGCCTCGGTCACGGTCTTCGCCGGCCAGTGCTTGTAGACGGCGCCGACCTCGAACTCCTCGAGGTAGCGACCGTAGCTGTGCGCACCGCTCGCCTCGCGCTCGGCCTGGTCGGTGGTCAGCTCGTAGCTCTCGCTCATCTTGCTCGCATTCTCCTTGGGGTTTGGACGGCGCGGGATGCTATCCGCGCGCCGCTTCGAGGGGCGCCGTCAGTGGGCCTTCTTGAGCCGGGCGCGTTCCTCCTGGCGTTCGACCACCTGGGCGATTAGCTTCTTCACGTTCGAGTCGCCGATCGCCTTGATGTGGCCCGTCTCATACGCCCTGCGATAGCTCTTCAGAGTGCCGTTCTCGGCCAGCTGGTTGAACTGCGGCCGGTCGATCTGGACCAGCACCCGCTCGTCCTGGGCGAGGTCCTTGCTGATCCTGGGGCCGGGGACCTCCACCCGGTAGAGCTGGATGTCGTGCTTGGCCTTCAGTTCGAGACCGAAGACCAGCTTCAGTTTCTGCAGGGCGGGGACCTCGTCCTGGAACCGCTCGACGGCGGTCTTGATCAGGTCTGAGGTCGACGCCATCCGGGCCTAGATCTTGTGCCTCTGCAAGAGCTTCTTGCCGATCACCATGCGCTGGATCTCCGAGGTCCCCTCGCCGATCAAGAGCAGTGGCGCGTCACGGTAGAGGCGCTCGATCTCGTACTCCTTCGAGTAGCCGTAGCCGCCGTGGATGCGGAAGCACTCCTCGACGCACTCCTTGCCGGTCTCCGAGGCGAGCAGCTTCGCCATGCCGGCCTCGAGATCCGAGCGTACGCCAGCGTCCTTCATCCGCGCCGCCTTGCGGGTGACGAGGCGCGCGGCCTCGACCTTGGTCGCCATGTCGGCGAGCTTGAACTGGATCGCCTGGTGATTGGCGATCGGCTTGCCGAAGGTCTTGCGCTCCTGGCTGTAGCGCAGGGCCAGCTCCAGGGCACGCTGGGCGATGCCGACGCCGCGGGCGGCGACGTTTACCCGGCCAACCTCGAGCGCGTCCATCATCTGCACGAAGCCCTGGCCGACCCCCGCCTCTTCGCCGCCGAGCACGCGCTCGGGCGGGCAGCGGTAGCCGTCGTAGACGAGCTCGGTCGACTCGACCCCCTTGTAGCCCATCTTCTTGATCTTCGGCGGGATCGTCAGCCCGGCGAAGTCGCCCTCGTTGACTTCCTTCCAGGGCTCCTTCTCGGTGATGAAGCAGGTCATCCCCTTGTAGGCCGGTTCGGCTTGCGGATCGGTCTTCATCAAGACGAAGACGACGCTGGAGCCGAGCCCGTTGGTGACCCACATCTTCTGACCGTTCAGCTCCCAGCTGCCGTCACCACCCTTCTTCGCGGTGGCCTTGATGCCCTGTACGTCGGAGCCGACCTCGGGCTCCGAGAGCGAGAAGGCGGCGCGGATCTCGCCGGTCGCCATCTTCGGCAGGAAGTACTCCTTCTGCTCGTCGGTGCCGAACTTCATCAGCAGGTAGGAGCCGATGAAATGAGTGTTGACGACCCCCGAGATCGAGATCCAGCCGCGCGAGAGCTCCTCGACGATCATCGCGTAGGTGGTCAGGTCGAGCCCCATCCCGCCGTACTCCTCGGGGATCGTCACGCCGAAGAGGCCGAGCTCCTTCATCTGCTCGACGATCGGCTCCGGGAAGGAGTCCTCGTGGTCGTAGTGCTCGGCGTTGGGGATGATCTGCTCGTCGGCGAACTGGCGCACCATTTCGGTGATCGCCTGCTGCTCGTCGGTCTGCTCGCGGTAAGCGGCGGTGTCTACGGCCATGGCTCCTAGCTCGTCGGTGTCGGGGACATAGGGCGGCGCTCGGGATCGCCCGGCGCGGCAGCGGAGGCGAAGGATATCGCCGCGCCGGGGTCGAGCGCGGCGGCGGGAGCGGCGGCCTTGAGCAGCATCTCCTCGATCTCCAGGTCGGGGTCGGAGTCGACCACGATCGCGCCACCGGCGCCGATCGTTGCCCGGCCGCGGTCGAGCACGATCGTGCGGATCGCGACCGAGAGGTCGCAGGCGCCGGAGCAGCCGAACCAGCCGATCGCACCCGAGTAGACGCCGCGCGCCTCGCCCTCGAGCTCATCGAGGATCTCCATCGTGCGCAGCTTCGGCGCCCCGGTCATCGAGCCGGGCGGGAAGCAGGCCCGCACGGCGTCGGCGGCGCCGAGCCCGGGACGCAGGCGACCGCGCACGGAGGAGACGAGCTGGTGCACCGTCTCGTAGGACTCGACCTGCATCAGCTCCGGCACGCTCACCGTGCCGACCTCGCAGACCCGGCCGAGGTCGTTGCGCATCAGGTCGACGATGGTGACGTTCTCGGCCCGGAACTTCTCACCCTCGCGCAGCGCGGCGGCGAGACGCGCGTCCTCGGGCGGCGTGGCCCCGCGACGCGCGGTCCCCTTGATCGGCCGGGTCTCGGCCCAGCCCTCGCGGTCGACGGCGAGGAAGCGCTCCGGGGAGGAGCTCAGCACGGCGAGCCCGCCGAAGCGGAGGAAGGCCGAGAACGGCGCCGGGTTGGCGCGGCGCAGCGCCCGGTAGAGGTCGAGTGGCGCAGCCGTCGTCTCCGCCGTGACCCGGTTGGTCAGGCAGATCTCGTAGCTGTGACCGGCGCGTAACCAGCGCCTGCAGGCTTCGATGTCCTCCCGGTAGCGCTCACGCGAGCGGCGCAGCGAGAAGGCAACCGGCGCCGAGACCGCAACCGGCTCCTCCGACCCCGCCAGCGACGCGAGCCGCCCTTCCACCTCATCCATCCACTCCCGCGCCCCCCGCCCCAGCCGAACTGCATCAAATTCTCTCCCCGTTAGAACGGGAATTTGATGCAGTTCGGCTGGGGGGACGTGAGTTTGGGCCAGGAGGTAGGTGGTGCGCTCCTGGTGGTCGAAGGCGATCAGGCGATCGGCGAGGATGAAGGCAGCATCGGGAGTGGCCGCGCGGTGGGCGGCGCGGGCGCCCCACTCTGCCTTCAGCTCGTAGCCGAGGTAGCCGACCAGCCCGCAGTCGAAGTCGAAGGGAAGCCCGCTCGCGACCGGTCCGGCGGACGCTTCGCGCCGAGGGGCGAGGCGGGCGACAAGATCGAAGATCGATTCGCGCCGCTCCTCGACCCCGTGCCGGCCCTCGATTCGCAGGGGGCCCCGACTCAGGTCGTAGATGACCGTGGCAGAGAGCGGCCCGGCGGCATCCCCCATGAAGGAGAAACGGCCGCGCTCGCCGACGGCGCCGCTATCGAGCCAGAAGGCGTTCTCGCTCGCCCCGTATATCTCCACAAAGGCGCTCTCTGGGTCGGGCAGCGCCTCAAGCCGCCGCACCGCCAGCCCGCCGCGCTCGCCATCGGCTCGCATCCCGGGCAAGATATCCGCGATGTCAGCACCCCCCCACGCCGACCCCGGCCGGGGCGTCTTCGAGACCACGCTCGTCCTCGAGGGACGGCCGGTGGAACTCGAGGCCCACCTCGAGCGGATCAGCGCCAGCCTCGCAACGCTCTACGACGCCGAGCTGCCGGCCGGCCTGCGCGAGGCGGTCCTCGAGCGGGCGCGAGCGCTCCGCATCGGACGGCTCCGCTTCGCGATTGCGCCGACCGCAACCGGGCCAAAGATCGCAATCGACGCCGAGGAGATCGATCCGGCCGTCGTCTTCCCGACGGCCGCGCGAGCCGTCCACCTGCGCCGAACGACCGTGGTTGGCGGCCTCGGCGAGCACAAGTGGGCCGACCGCCACCTGCTGGAGCGGACCGAAGCGCGATCCCTCGGCGAGCTGCCGTTGCTCGTCGACGGCGACGGCGCGGTGCTGGAGGCTGCCCGGGGCAGCGTCTTCACGGCGCGCGGCGGCAGTCTGCGGACGCCGCCCACCGACGGCCGCATCCTGCTCTCGATCGCCCGCCGTCAGGTGATCGAGGTGGCGAGCGCGGCGGGGGTCGAGGTCGAGGAGGTGCCGCTGACGCGCGGCGACCTGCTGAGGGCCGACGAGGTCTTCCTCGCCGGCTCCCTGCGCGGCGTCGAGCCGGTCGGCGCGGTCGACGGCCGGGCCCTGCCCGAAGCCGGCGAGATCACTCGGCGGGTCGGAGACGACCTGCGGCGACGCTGGTGGTGGGCTCCGGCAGCGGCACCCGCTGCAGCTGTCGCAGGCGGGCGACCAGGCGATCCGCCCGGGCGCTGAAGTCGCTGAGCTGGTCCCCGGTCTCCGACTCAGAGGCGGCGGCGGGATCCTCTTGAGAAGCCGGCTCTGACCGCTGCGCCACCACCAGCGAGGACACGCGCCCCTCGGCACCGAGCGCCGCGACGCTCGCCCGCTCGGCCAGCTCGGCGGCCCGGCGGGCCTGCTCGGCGGCGTCGATCGCGGCCGCGCCGACGGTCATCACCGCCGCCTCGGAGGCACGAGCCGTCGCCAGCGCCTCCTCCACCCGGCGCTCCAGCTCGCCGATCAGCGGCGGCCGCGCGCTCTCCGGCAGCAGCCAATCCTGCGTCGTCTCGGCCGCATCGGCGTCCATCCCCCTCAAGTACGGCGAGCGTGATCGATCTCCTCTTCCACCCCGAACGCGCGTTTGGCTTATGGCATAGATTTCGGCGCAAACAGGAACCGCGACCCGAGGAGCAGCGTGAGAAACCCCAGAGACTTCTTCCAACCGCTGGCGATCGGCGCTCCCGAGCCGCTGCGGGAGATCCCCGTGAAGCCCGCGCGGATGATCCACTTCCTCGACTTCTCGAACGAGAAGATGGTCGAAAAGGCGGCCGGCATCGCCGCCAAGACCGACATCCTGCTCGGCAACCTCGAGGACGCGATCCCGGTCGACCGCAAGGAGGCCGCGCGCCAGGGGCTGATCAAGGCCGCCAAGGCGTCGGACTTCGGACAGACCGCGCTCTGGACCAGGGTCAACGCGCTGGAGAGCCCCTGGGTACTCGACGACCTCACCACCCTGGTCGGCGAGATCGGCGACCAGCTCGAGGTCGTGATGGTGCCCAAGGTCGAGGGCGCCTGGGACATCCATTACGTCGACCGCCTGCTCGCCCAGCTCGAGGCCAAGGCCAAGCTCGACCGCCCGATCCTGATCCACGCGATCCTCGAGACCGCCCAGGGTGTCGTCAACCTCGAGGAGATCGCCGCCGCCAGCCCGCGCATGCAGGGGATGAGCTTCGGCCCCGCCGACCTCGCCGCCTCGCGGCGGATGAAGACGACCCGGGTCGGCGGCGGCCATCCTGGCTACCGGGTGATGGAGGATCCCGCCGATCCCGAGAACCCCGAGGCCGATCGGGTCAGCGCCCAGCAGGACCTCTGGCACTACTCGATCGCCCGCATGGTCGATGCCTGCGCCGCGACCGGGATCCTGCCCTTCTACGGCCCCTTCGGCGA
>CAZQET010000371.1:0-1595 GCA_964591825.1 uncultured Conexibacteraceae bacterium | reverse complement strand
CGGCGCCGCCCTCCTCGGCCGCCGCGTCCTCAGAAAGTGGCGAATCCAGCTCCAGCTCTACGAGCTGCGCCAGCAAGGGCCTCGCCCTAGCCGCGTTGATCGTCGGCGCACTCGGCCTCCTCACCGGTGGTGCGGCGCTTATTCAGTCACGAAGGAAGGCATAGGTATGTGGAGGAGGGCGGCTCTACAGCAGATCCTCAGACGGCGGCGGTCGGCACATGCGACGGCATGCGCCGCTCTCCTCTGCCTCGTTCTGGCCGGCTGCAGCGGCACCTACAGCGGCATCCACAGCATGTCGGCGCCGCCGCGCTCCGACTTCCCCGCCGCCGCCGGCAAGACGCTCACCGACCTCCTGCGCGAAAGCGACGGCGAAAGCAAGCTCGTCATCGCTCCCACCGGCGAGGTCTTCGACAAGGGCGCCGACCGCTACGGCTTCGGTGTCTTCAGCGCCGGCCGCGAACAGATCACCGACGCCAGGATCGCCCTCTACTTCGCTCACGGCGAAGACGGGCAGGCGCTTGGGCCCTACCCGGCCCGGGTCGAATCGCTCGCAACCGAACCCGCCTACATCGCCCAGACCACCGGCCAGGACCCTCAGGCCGGCAAGGTCGTCTACGTGGTCGATGGAGTGCCCTTCCACGCTGAAGGCGAATGGCGGATCCTGGCGATGATCGACGAAGGGGGAAGCACGAAGGGGTCGATCGTGCCCAGCGCCGTCGTCGGCCACTTTACCCACCCGCCACCCCGTGTGCCGAAAAGCCCCCCGAATCCGCCCCACGTCGGCGAACCCGCCCCCCGCGTCCACACGCCGACCGCCGCCGACGTCGAAGGCGACTTGAAAAGGATCGACACGCGCATCCCGCCCGACCAGATGCACAAGGACGACCTCGCCGAAGTGCTTGGCAAGGAGCCGGTGGTGCTGCTCTTCGCCACGCCGCAGTTCTGCCAGAGCCGCGTCTGCGGCCCGGTGGTCGACGAGGCCGAACAGGTCAACCAGACCGACGGCAAGGGGGTCGCCTTCATCCACATGGAGATCTACAAAGACAACAACCCGAGCCTCGGCGCTCGTCCCCAAGTCAAGGCCTTTCACCTTGAAAGCGAGCCTTGGCTCTTCGTGATCGACCGCCACGGAATCATCCGCACCCGCATCGAGGGCGCCTGGAGCATCCCCGAACTGGAAGCGGCGCTGCGCGAAGCGAGAAAGAGGTGAGCTTCGGCAGATAGCCACGCTCGCGGGCGATTGGGCGCTGCGATCAGAGCCCTCGCATAGCAGCGAAGGCCGAGCTGGTCGAAGAGGCCGGGTGTCCAGACCGCGATCTGGGCGCCGTCGAGACGTCGGCGGGGGCGCCGGGTTCGCGACTTCGGGGCCAGGCTCCTCAGTCGAGCCACTCGTGGGCCCGAATGGCCGAAAGGTCAGCTTGGATCGAGCGCCGGCGTCTTCGTGCCGCCTCGCCTGCGCTCGGTGCGGATGATCACGTCGAAAAAGACATCGTTGCGTCCCTGCCTTGCCCGGCGGGGAAGGGCTCGGCGCAGTCGGCGATGGACGCTGGCGATTGCACGGAAGCTGACCTCGTGTGGCTGGTGCCAGTTGATGG
>CAZQET010000370.1:0-2681 GCA_964591825.1 uncultured Conexibacteraceae bacterium | reverse complement strand
TCGGTCCGCTGGTCGCTGCCGGCCGCTGCGAGTGCGAGCACCTGGCGGAGAAGACCGAACCGCTGACCCGAATCGACATCGAGGCGGCGTTCCTGCTCGCGGTCCCACTGGTCGAGCTGGACGTCACCCGCTCGGGGTCGTGCCTACTGGCCGTCGACACGGGTGGGTCGGGCCGTGCCGAACGGGGCGAGCGACTGGCCGGGGTGCAGGTCGATATCAGTAGGGGTGACGTCGCCGGCTGCAGCTCGCGGCTCGCGCAGGATCCCTCGAGCTGGGCGCTCGGCTCGATCGAGGCCTGGGTGGAGGCGATCCTCGAGGGCCGGCTCGATCGGCTGCGCCTCGGCGGCGACGACACGGTGCTGGCCGGCGAGCTGATCGCGCGGCTGCACAGCTCCCTCGTTCCTCCTTGAACGCTCGCGTTTCCCCCGATTGCGCTTTAACGCGCGCGCGCATTTCCGTGTTGCTGAGATTTCCAGGGCAAAGACACACCTGACGAAAGCAGTGGATTAGCGTTTGGTGTGAATAATCTGTAGCTCTTGACCATGAATTCAGCGCCTGTTATTCAATGCAGCGCCCGAGGCCACGAAGGGGAGCCACGGACCAAGACGGCGCCCAGCGAAAGGACTCGGAAAGCATCCTTGACCCGGCAAAGCGAAGCGCCGGGGAATACGGCGAACAGCCAACGGTCGACCCCCCATCGTCGTCAGCAGGGGGGCGAGCAGCGGTGCCGGGGCGGAGTCTCGAACGGCTCCGTCCCGCCCGCCGCGTCTGCGTTCAGCGGGAACGGTGACGGACTGTCGCGCCGGGACCCCCAAGTGAGAGGAAGGGCCCCGGCGCTAACCGTAACTCAAACCCACGGGGGCTTAATCCCGCAGGCTTCCGAAGCATAAACCGCAAATACCATGGTTTCCAGTCGGTACGTCCAAAGTCCGCCGATTTTGCGACTACCCGGTGAGCAGGCTGCCGCCCCGCTCGGTACCGGCGATCAGCTCGTCGGGCGCCGTCCCGTCGGGAACAAAGCCCGATTTCATACCGAAATAGACGGCCTGCGGATGGTGGGCGACGATCGCCACCGTCGACTGCTCCGGCATCACCGCGTAGCCGCCGGAAAGTGTCATCCCAATTGCCTCGAGGTCGAGCAGGCGCCAGACCTTGGTGTGCTCGGACTGGTCGGGGCAGGCCGGGTAGCCCCATGAATAGCGCCGGCCCTGGTCGAGCGGGATGCCCAGCCCACGGCGCACCTCGGAGTGCAGCCACTCGGCCAGGCCCTCGGCCGCCTGCACGCCGAGTCCGTGCACATAGAGCTGCTCGGCAAACTCGCCCTCGCGCTCCAGGCGCTCGATCAGCTCGGTCACCTCCGGTCCAACCGTCACCCCCTGCAGCGCAACCACGTCGCGTTCGCCGGACTCCAGCGGTCGGAAGAAGTCGGCGAGGCAGATGCGGTCGTGGCGCGGCTGGCGCGGAAAGACGAGGCGCTCGAGCTCGCGCTCTGGATCATCGGGGTCGAAGACGACGACCTCGTTGCCGTCGGCGTTGCAGGGGAAGTAGCCGAGGCGAGCCCGGGGGTGAAGGTAGTCCTGCTCGGCCCACATCCGCTCGAGCCGCGGCGCGAACCCCTCCTCGCCGTCTCGTCCCTCGACCAGGGCGTCCCAGGCGTCTCCCTTGACGCCGCGCCCCCCCCAGTGGAGCTTGAAGAGCACGTGGCGGTCGAGGTAGGGGAAGACCTCATCGAGCTCGACCTCGATCTCTCGCGCGCCCCAGAACGGTGGCGAGGGAATCGGCACGTCGGTCCGGGCGCTGGAGCGGGCGCTGGCATCGCTGGTCGGCGGCGCGTCGTCGCTGACCGCCGGCTTCTCGCGCAGCTCGCGCGCCTCGGCGCGGATCCTCTCGACCAGCGCCGCGCGGGCCGGCTCGTCGACCAGAGCGTCCATTGTGTCCAGTCCCTGGAAGGCGTCCTTGCAGTAGAAGACCCCCGGGGCGTAGACCTCGTCGGACTCCTTGCCCGCCGGGTAGAGCGCGCGCCGGCCGAAGTCGCGGTTGATCGCGGCGCCGCCGATCAGCACCGGGAAGCCGAGCCCGCGCCGGTGCAGCTCCTGCACGCAGATCAGCATCTGCTTGGAGGTCGAGACGAGCAGGGCCGAGAGGCCGATCGCGTCGGCCTCGTTCTCGACCGCCGCCTCGATGATCGCGTCGACCGGTACCTGCTTGCCGAGGTCGACGACCGTGTAGCCGTTGTTGGTGAGGATCGTGTTGACCAGCGACTTGCCGATGTCGTGCACATCGCCGAAGACGGTCGCGATCACGACCTTGCCCTTGCTGTGGCCCTCGATCCGGTCGAGGTAGTTCTCGAGCTGGGCGACCGCGCGCTTCATCACTTCGGCCGACTGCAGGACGAAGGGCAGGATCAGTTCGCCGGCCCCGAACTTGTCGCCGACCTCCTTCATCGCCGGCAGCAGCACCTCGTTCAGCGTCGGCACGGCGCCGATCTTCTCCACCGAGCGATCGATCCAGTCCTCCACCCCGTCCTTCCTGCGGCGCAGGATGTGCCAGTGCAGCGCCTCCTCGGGCTCCATCCCCTCGGTCGGGTCCGCGGCCTCCTCGGCGCTCTCCTCGCCCTTCGACTCGAAGTGGGAGATGAAACGCTCGAGCGCGTCGTCGCGGCGGTTGAAGACGAGGTCGTC
>CAZQET010000369.1:0-1611 GCA_964591825.1 uncultured Conexibacteraceae bacterium | reverse complement strand
GTCCGGCAGGATCCCGACGTTCTGCACCGAGCCGTCGACGTACTCGTAGAGGTTCACGAAGCCGTTCGCGGTGCCGTCCGACGCGTCGCTCGTCAATCTCAGCACGGACTCGAACAGCACGCGCGTGCCGTCGGCCGAGAGCCCCGCGACCTTCGGGAGCACGTTGAAGTGCGTCTGAGCGAAGGGCGCAAGCGGCACCGACTGCGCGCATGCCGGGCAGGCCGTCACGACGTCCACCGTCGGCGACGATGCCGTGCGCAGTCCTCTGCGGAGATACAGGTTGGCGACGGCGGCGACGTCCGGGTCGCCGGTGAGCGGATCGAAGCTCTGGAAGATTCCGGCGTCGAGGCTCGCGGTGAACAGCTCGTCCATGGGCTCGAACCCTGCTGTCGTCAGCAGAAGCGGAAGCGCATGCTGGGGCGGGGTGATGGCGCGCACGCTCCACCCCTGCGAGCCGGCCGGCGGGGCGCCCGCGACGCGCGTGGCGAGATAGTCCGTCGCAACTCCGGTCCCGACGACGTCGCCGAAGCCGGCCAGCGACGCGAAGGCGACCGCGTCCCCGTCGTCGGCCGCCCAGGTGCGCTGCGAGTTGATCATGACGTCGCCGCCGTGCTTCTGAGGCGGCGACACGAGCTCATAGCTCCGAGCGTCCGGCAGCGTTGCGGCTCCGGCGGCGACGACGTCCCGGTACGCCGCGAGGGCGACCACCACCGCAAGCACGACGGCCATCTGCCTCCCGACACCCCAACCCGACACGCGGCCTCTCCTCTTCCGGTTGCCGAAGACTGTAAACGCAGGCGGCTCTCGATGCAACCACGCAGATGTCCCGACAGATCTGCCGTTCTGCCGCCTCTCTGTGCTCTGACATCCCTCCTTCTTGACAGCCATGCCTCCGGGTCCTAAGCTCCGGCAAGCGGGTGGTGTCCATGCCAAGGGGGACTTGCATGCGCCGCTTCATCGCGTTCTCCGCGATGCCCGCCCGCCAGACGTCCGGGCCAGCACCGGCGTCTTGAGCAGCGCATGTTGAAAGGGGGTGATCGAGCCGCAAATACCACCATGGCGCCACGCGCGCCCTCATCCGTCAATCTCACGTTGTACGTGAATACACGTAAGGAATACACATGCGTAATCGCAGCAAGCTCCTGATCGCTGCGCTGAGCGCCATCGCCCTCCTGGGCATGGCCGTTGGCGCGGCATCCGCGAGGAACCTCGAAATCCCCAACTCCGAAAGGGGATTCAGGATAATCTGGTCCAGCCTGAAGCTCGAATCGAGCGGCAGGGAAGCTAACTGCCCCGTCACGCTCGAAGGCACCTTCGCAAGGAGGACCTACGAAAAGAGAGCCGGCAACAGCATCGGCTCGGTCACCGAAGCAGCAGTCGGCACCTGCACAAGGAATAGGGCCACGGTGCTAAGGGAAACGCTTCCCTGGTCAGTCACCTACAACTCCTTCGCCGGCACCCTACCGAACATAACGTCCGTCAAGCTCAACCTCATAGGCGCATCGTTCAGGGTGAACCTCGAAGGCGTCGAATGCCTAGCGAGGACGACCACCACCAGACCAGCCCGCGGCAACGCGATCGTCTCAAGTGGTGAAATAAGGACATTCGAAG
>CAZQET010000368.1:0-2180 GCA_964591825.1 uncultured Conexibacteraceae bacterium | reverse complement strand
GACGGCTGCGTGCGTGCCGAGGGACGGCTCGCTTTGCAGGAGGTACAGCGCCAGCGCGGGTGGCGCCGCGCACAGGCCCAGTCCGAGGTAGCGCCGGGGATTGCGCTCGATCTCGTCGCGCAGGCCAGGGGTGACGAAGAGCATCCAGCCGACCGCAAAGAAGATTGCGTAGTACGCGAGCAGATCAGGATGCGGCATGAAGCCTTCAGCGGGAGCGTCGGGGATCCACGTTGGCTGCCTATAGAGGGCGATGGCGGTGGGAAGCGCGAGCAGCAGCGGCGCGGACCAGTGTGCGAGCAGGCGCCGGCCCCTGGCGACGAGCGTCGTTTGCAATCGAGGCGCGGCGGCGAGGCCGAGGCGTCCGAGCATGACCGCGGCATAGATCAGCACCAGGTACCAGAGAAACCAAAGGAAGGAGGGGTGGGGGTCTGCGAAGGCGGCGAGGCCGCGAGCGTCGGGGCGATGCGGGAGCACCGAGAGCGCCTGCACCTCCCAGGTGGTGAAGGGGACGACCGCGATCACGCCGACGAGGAGCGGCACTCCGATGCGGATCGCGCGATTGCGCAGAAAGCCGCCCGCTCCGCGGCCGTTGACCAGAAGAGCGGCGAAGAAGCCGGCGACGAGGAAGAACAGCGGCAGTCGGAAGACGTGAATCGTCCAGAGGAGCGCGCGCTCGAGTCCGTTCGTGCCCGAGCTCAGGCCGACGATCACGATTGCGTGGAACGGCAGGATCAGGAGCATGGTCAGGGCGCGCAGGGCGTCCAGGTGGTGCAGTCGCTTCATCGCTCCAACGATTTCACGGCCTCGCTCACCGCATCGCTCAGCCGGTCGTGCAGCTCGACGTTGGCGTCGCGATCGATCCGGGCCTCGATCAGGCAGGTGTCGGTGCCCAGCGCCGCGGGCAGATCCGCAAGGCCGGCGAGGACTCGATGGCCGATGCCGAAGAGGTCGGCGGTGCGACCGACGTCGACGTCGCGCGGCGTGGTGAGGAGGGCCTCGAGCTCCGCCGTGCCGAGCGCCTTGGCCTGCGGCAGAAAGTCAAAGATCCCGCCGCCTTCGTTGTCGATGACGACGATGCGGACCGGCGTCTCGACGTCGCGCAGGGCGGCGAGAGACCCGATGTCATGGAGCAGGCCAAGGTCGCCGGTGACGATCGTCGTCGGTCGCCCGCTGGCCTTGGCGGCGCCGATGCCGGAGGAGACGAGGCCATCGATACCGTTGGCGCCGCGGTTGCAGAGGAACAGGGCATCCGTCTCGGATGTGGGGAGGAAGGCCTCCTGGTCGCGAATCGGCATGCTCGACGCGGTGTAGACGAGGTCGCCGTCGCAGTGGGCCAGGCCCAGGGCGTGATGCAGGGCCGGCTCAGAGATCGCATCGCCGGCGAGCGCCTCCTCGAGCGCTTTGCGTGCAGTGCGCTCAGCCTCGAGCCAGCGCTCCGGCGAACTGCGCTCTTCCTTCTCGAGCCGGGTCGCCCAGCCGGCGGCCAGCTCGGTCGGCTCGGCCCGCAGGATGGCAGTGGCGCGGTTGGTCGGCTCGTTCCAGCCCCCATGTGGGTCGATGACGATCTGGTCGGCGCCGCCTCGCGCCAGCCAGGCGCGCAGCGGCTTGCTGGTCGGCATCTCGCCGAAGCGCAGCACGAGGTCGGGCGCGACCGAGTCGGCGAAGCCCGCGTCGCGCAGCAGCAGGTCGTAGGTCGAGACGACGTGGGAGCGCTCGTGGGGACCGCAGCGCAGCTGCGAGGTCGGCTCGGCGAGGATCGGAAAGCCGGCGACCCGAGCGAGGTGGGCGAGGGGCTCGCGCAGCTCGGGATCGAGCTGGCGTCCGGCCACGATCACGCCGGCCCTGGCGTCGCCGATGTGGGCGGCCATCTCCTCGAGCAGGAAGGCGCTGGGCTCGAGGTCGATTGCCGTGACCGCGGTCAGCGGCCGCCCCCCCCGACCTTCCAACGCCAGTGGATCGGTCGCGGTGACCGCGCCCTCGACGGCGACGGGCGCCAGCGGCTCGCGCCAGGGCAGATTGAGGTGCACCGGTCCGGGACGGGCCCCTCCCTTGGCCTTGGCCAGCGCCCGGCAGGCGACCGAGCGATGGTGGAGCAGGCCGGCGTCGTCCGCCCCGTGCGTGCCGACTTCGCAGAACCATCGCACCGCATCGCCGTAGAGCTTGACCTGGTCGATCGTCTG
>CAZQET010000367.1:0-4430 GCA_964591825.1 uncultured Conexibacteraceae bacterium | reverse complement strand
GAGGATGCCGGCGAAGACAGCGCCGAGGCCGGCGACCATCGCCAGCATGTTGCTCTGGATCGCGATGTGCTCGCGGCCGGGCCCGCGCTCGAGCAGGAGGATGAAGCAGAGCCCGAGCACGATCAGGGTCGTCGTCGCCGCAGTCCGCCCGGCTTCGAGGCTGGCCCCGGCGAGGGTGTCGACGAGGAAGAAGGAGAGGATCGAGCCGAGCGCGGTGGCGATCCCGGCCGGAACCGCGAAGGCAGCGAGAGCGCGCAGCAGCCGACCGCGGTAGAGCGGCCCGTCCGAGGGCGCCAGGGCGAGCACGAAGGAGGGCACGCCGATCGTGATGAAGCCGGCCAGGGTTAGGTGGCGGGGGAGAAAGGGGAAGGCGAAGCCCGGCACCGCGACCAGCAGGATCAGCGCCGCCGCGTAGACCGTCTTGGTCAGGTAGAGGCGGCCGAGGCGGTGGATGTTGCGGGCGATCCGCCGGCCCTCGCCGACTGCCTGCGGCAGGCGCGCGAACTCGTCCTCGAGCAGCACCACGTCGGCGATCCCCTTGGTCACCTGGGCGCCGGAGCCCATCGCCACCGCCATTCGCGCTCGCTTCAGTGCCGGCACGTCGTTGACTCCGTCGCCGATCATCGCCGCGTAGCGGCCCGAGGCCGCCAGGGCGGCGACCAGGTCGCGCTTCTGCTCCGGCTTGATCCGACAGAAGACTGTGTTGCGCTCGGCCGCCGCCGCCAGGCCCTCGGGGTCTTCCGGCAGCTCGTGGCCCTCGATCACGCCCGCCTCCGGCGGCACGCCCACCGCGGCCGCGACGGCCGTCACCGTAGCCCGCGCGTCGCCGGAGATCAGCTTCAGGTCGACTTCTTCGTCGCGCATCAAGGCGACCGTGGCAGCAGCGTCGGGCCGCAGCGTCTCCTCCAGCACGACCAGGGCGACCGGCGCCAGCCGTGGCGCCCCCGCGGCCGGGTCGTCGGGCAGCGGATCACTCGCTTCGCCAAAGGCGACGACCCGCCGCCCCGCCGCGGTCTCGCGCTCCAGCACTCGGGCAAGTCCCGGTGGCAGCGTCAGTGCCCCAGCCGCGGCAAGCACATCGGGAGCTCCCAGGACGTAGCTGGTCGCCCCGATCCGCAGCCCGCTCCACTTCCACTCCGAGGAGAACGGCACCTCGCCCGCGACCCGCTCGGCTTCGCCGCCGAAGCGCTCGCCGATCGCTTCCAGGGTGCGGTTGCGGTCGCCGGCGGAGGCGGCGAAGCGCCCCAGCGCCGCGTGCGCCGCCTTCGGCTCCACGCCCTCGGCCACCTCGGCCCCGACCAGGCGCAGCTCGCCGTCGGTCAACGTGCCGGTCTTGTCGACGCAGATCGTGTCAACTGCCGCCAGGCTCTCGCTCGCGCTCATCTGTTGGACCAGGGTGTTCTTGCGTGCCAGCCGCACCGCGGCGACGGCGAAGGTGACGCTCATCAACAGCACCAGGCCCTCGGGCACCAGCGTCACCAGGCCAGCGGTCGCCGTCTGCGCCGCTTCTTCGATTCCGGTGTTGCGCAGCTTCAGGGTGAGGATCAGCAGAATCGCCAGCGGCACCATCACGTAGACGCAGGCGACGATCACCCGGTTGACCTCGTCCTGGAGAGGCGAGGGCGGGTGGCGGAAGGCGCGCGCCTCGCCGGCCAGCTTGCCGGCGTAGCTCTGCTCGCGCACAGCTTCGACCCGGTAGAAGCCGGAGCCGCTGATGCAGAAGGAACCGGAGAGGGCGCGCTCGCCGAGGCCCTTGCGCACGCCGTCGGCCTCGCCGGTCAACATCGACTCGTCGAGCGTCATCCCGCGCGTGCGGATCACCTCGCCGTCGGCGACGAGCTGGTCGCCGGGCTCGACCTGGACCACATCGCCGGGGACGATCTCCTCGGCCAGCAGCTCGACCACGGCGCCGTCGCGGACGATCCTGGCGTGGGGGGCGACAAGCACCGCCAGCTCGTCGAGCGTGCGCTTGGCCTTCAGCTCCTGGCGGATGCCGATGTAGGAGTTGACGACGGCGATTAGGCCGAAGATCGAATCGGCGTAGAGGCCGAGCCCCAGGTCGAGCACGAAGAAGGCGCCGATGATCGCGTTGAAGAGCGTGAAGACGTTGCCGGCAACGATGCTCGAGGTCGAGCGCGAGGAGGTCTCCGAGGGCGGGCCGAGCTCGCGCAGTCGCTTCTTCGCCGCCGCGCTGGAGAGGCCCTGATCGATCGCAGCCGTCTCGCTCATCGATGGCCTATTCAATAGGGTGCGCGGCGGATGGCTTTGAAGCTTGGCTTGAATCTCGGCTACTGGGGCATCGGCCCGGCCGGCGACGACGCGCTCGAGATCGTCAAGGCGGCCGAGGGTGCCGGCTACGAGTCGGTCTGGGCGGCCGAGTCCTACGGCTCCGATGTGGTCAGCGTGCTTGCCTGGCTCGCCGGACAGACCGAGAGGATCAACCTCGGCGCCGCGATCCTGCAGGTGCCCGCCCGCCCGCCCGCAGCGGCGGCGATGGCGGGGGCGACGATCGACAAGCTCTCCGGCGGCCGCTTCCTCTTCGGCTTCGGCCCCTCCGGCCCACAGGTCTCCGAAGGCTGGTACGGCGTGCCCTACGCCAAGCCCTGGGGCCGCACCCGCGAGTACATCGAAGTGGTGCGCAAGATCGTCGCTCGCGAGGAGAAGCTCGACCACCAGGGCGAGCACTACCAGCTGCCCCTGCCCGGCGGCGAGGGCAAGCCGCTGAAGCTCAACTTCCATCCGCAGCGCTCCCAGATCCCCGTCTTCGTTGGCGCGATCGGCCGCAAGTCGGTTGAGATGGCAGCCGAGATCTGCGACGGCTGGATCCCGATCTTCTTCTCGGTCGACGCCTTCGAGGAGACCTGGGGCGAGCACCTCGAGGCGGGCTTCGCCAAGGGCGGCCGGCAGCGCTCCGACCTCGAGGTCAGTCCCTCGCTGCAGGTCGCGATCGACGGCGACCAGGAGGCGGCCAAGGCCGTGGTCAAGGCCGGGCTGGTCCTTTACTTCGGCGGCATGGGCAGCCGCAAGACCAACTTCTACGTCGACCTCGCCCACCGCTTCGGCTTCGGCGACGTCGCCGACGAGGTGCAGCGGCGCTTCCAGGACGGCGACCGCGCCGGCGCCTTCGAGGCGGTGCCCGACGAGGTTGTCGAGGCCACTTCGCTGGTCGGCACCGAGGCCGAGGTGGCGGAGCGCGTCGAGCGCTTCCGAGGCGCGGGAATCGACCGCCTGATCGTCTCTCCGGTGCACGCCGACAAGGAGCAGCAGCTCCACACCTTGCAGCGCCTCGCGGCGCTAATTGCATAACCTCCCCGGCCGCGTCTGAGTCTGATGAAGATCGGAGTGCCGAAAGAGACGGTCGAGGGGGAGCGCCGGGTCGCGCTCGTCCCTGACGTTGCCAAATCTCTCGCCGCCAACGAGAAAGTCCAGGTCCTGGTCGAGAAAGGCGCGGGCGAGGCCGCCGGCCATCCCGACTCGCAGTACGACGAGGCGGGCGCCGAGGTCGTCGAGGGCGACGTTACCTGGGGCGCCGATGTCCTCCTCCGCGTCGCCGCCCCTTCCAACGAGGAGATCGGTCGCCTCAAGTCGGGTCAGGTCCTGATCGGTCACCTGGCGCCCTGGACCGCCGCCGAGACCAACGGGGCTCTCGCCGCCGCAGGCGTGACCAGCTTCGCGATGGAGGCGATTCCGCGCACGACCCGCGCTCAGGCGATGGACGCGCTCTCCTCGCAGGCCGCCGCCGCCGGCTACGCTGCCACCCTGATCGGCGCCCGCGAGTCGGGCCGCTTCTTCGGCATGATGACGACCGCCGCAGGCACCGTGCCGCCGGCCAAGGTGCTGGTGCTCGGTGCCGGCGTCGCCGGCCTTCAGGCGGTCGCCACGGCCAAGCGCCTGGGCGCGATCGTCACCGGCTTCGACATCCGCCGCGCCGCCTGGGAGCAGATCGCCTCGCTCGGCGGCCGGCCGCTGGAGCTGGACTTCATTCCCGACGCCGAGGGCGAGGGTGGCTACGCCCGTCCGCTGACCGAGGAGGAGAACGCGCAGGTGCGCGACGCGCTCGGCGAGAACGCCGCCCGCCAGGACGTGATCGTCACCACGGCCGCGATCCCCGGCCGGCCGGCGCCCCAGCTGATCACCGCCGAGGCGGTGCGCGGCATGCAGCCCGGCTCGGTGATCGTCGACCTCGCCGCCGAGACCGGCGGCAACTGCGAGCTGACCGAGGCCGGCCAGACCGTGGTCGAGGGCGGCGTCAAGGTGCTCGGCCCGCGCAACCTCGCCAGCGAGATGCCGGTGCCCGCCTCCCAGCTCTACGCCAAGAACCTCGAGAACCTGCTCGGCCTCCTCATCGACCAGGAGGGCGGGCTGAAGATCGACTTCGAGGACGACATCCTCGCCGCCGCCTGCATCACCCACGGCGGCGAGATCCGCAA
>CAZQET010000366.1:0-8173 GCA_964591825.1 uncultured Conexibacteraceae bacterium | reverse complement strand
GGCCGAGCCAGCCGGCCGGCCTCGGCACGACGCTGCCCAGCGTCGGCGACGGCAGCGCCCTCGTCTACGAGGCCGTGCTGACCGCCTTCCTGATGTTCACGATCATGGCCGTGGCGACCGACACGCGCGCCGTCGGCGCCGGCGCGGCGATCGCAATCGGCGGCACCGTCGGCCTCGACGCCCTCTTCGGCGGCCCGATCACCGGCGCCTCGATGAACCCGGCGCGCTCGATCGGCCCGGCTCTCGTCTCCGGAGAGCTGCATGACCTCTGGATCTACATAGTCGCCCCGATCGCCGGCGCCGCGCTCGGCGCCCTCGCCTACCAGCTCGTCCGCGGCCAACCGGACGAAAGCGCCCCCTTGGCGTCGGAAGTCGTCCCCGCGGCGGCGGAGGACTGATGGCTCGCGTCCTCTTCGTCTGCCTCCACAACGCGGGGCGCTCGCAGATCAGCGAGGCGCTCTTCGAGCGCGAGGCCGGTGGGCGGCACGAGGCGCGCTCGGCAGGGACGACGCCCGGCGAGCGAGTCCACCCCGAGGTGGTCGAGGCGATGCGCGAGCTCGGCATCGATTTGAGCCGCCGCGTCCCCCGCGAGCTCTCCCGGGCCGACGCGGAATGGGCCGACGTCGTCGTGACGATGGGCTGCGGGGACGAGTGCCCGTACATCCCCGGCAAGCGCTACCTCGACTGGGAGCTCGAGGACCCCAGGGGCCGTCCGCTCGAGGAGGTTCGCGCCACCCGCGAGGAGATCGGGCGTCGCGTGGCCGAACTGGCGGACGAGCTGAGCGACTGAGCGGCTCAGGGCTCGAACGAGCGCCGGGCGGGCAGCGATCGGGCGACGTTCCGGCGCCCGTGGAGAACCCAGACCACGCTGGCGCCGACCGCGGTGAGCGCGACCATCACCACGACCATCACCCAGAAGCCCCAGTGCCGCTGCTCGCCCGGAACCCAGGTGTTGGCTCCGTAGAAGCCGACTATCAGGGTGGGGATGAGGAAGATCGCCGCCAGGGTCTCGATCCTGCGCTGCGTCGCCTCGTGCCGTTCTCGCTGGGCTTCGGATTTCCGGATGTGGAGCATCTGGAAGGAGTCGCGCAGCGTGTCGCCGATCGCTAACAGCTCGTCAAGCGCTTTGTCGACCCGATCGTCGACCGCGACCACCGTGTCGTGGTCGCGCGCCGGCAGCCATGCCTTGTCGGCGTCCTCGCGCAGCCCCGCGACGTTCAACGGGTTGAGCCAATCGCGAAGCCGGGCCCGCGCGCCCCATAGGTCGCGCAGCTCCCGCTCGAGCGCCTCCTCGCTCGTCTCGCCCACGCCCTCGACTCCGTAGAGGCTCAGCTCCCATCGCTCGAGGGCCGCGTACAGGGCGCGGTGGGCGGGTGCGTAGGTCAGCGCCAGCTCGCGCATCACGAGAACGCCCAGATCCCCGGCGCTTCCTCCTGCTCCCCGCGCCCAGCGCTGGGCCACGGCGTCGATGACCTCGGCATGGTCGAGCGGCGGTCGCTCCTGCACGAGTCGCGAGCCGCAGTACTCGCACGCGTCGTGCCATCTCGTAACCAGCCAGCCGTCGCCCGCGAGGAGCTCCACGGGCTGATAGACCGCGTGTGCCGAGGACTCGTGAGAAGCGGTGGACCCCTCGAAGACGGAGGGCGGATACACGGCAAAGCTCGAAGCGAGCCTCACCGATCCGTTCCTCCAGCGCCTGCCTTCGGGCAGCTCGTCCGGAGCGCGCAGATCTTCGACCATCTCGCGCTCGAGGCCCGGGCAGTGCGGCTCGAGCAGGTCGAGCAGGTCATTCGTGCCCGTGTCGGCGCAGACGTCGATCCAGAGCACGCCACCGGACGGGTCCCCGCCGGCGAGGTCGTGCTCTCGCGGGGCATCGCCGGGCATCCACAGGGTTGCCCGGATCGGATTGGCCCCCGGCCCGCGCGTGGACGGCACCGCTTCGGAACTGACTCTCCCCATTACTTCGATAACGCAAAATGCAGGCAATTCTTCCGTCGAGGTCGAATCTGGCAGAGTCTCGCCCGATGAGGCTCTGTCGTTTCGCAACGGACTCCGGCGAGCCGGCCCTCGGGCTCGTCGTCGGCGGAGAGGTCGTCGGCCTCTCCGCCTCCGGACTGCCCCCCGAACCGGCGGCGGCGCTCGGCGAGGCGGGACGGGACGGAGTTGAAGAGCTTGCCGCCGGGGCGCCGCAGCTGCCGCTGAGCGGCGTCCGACTGCTCTCCCCGGCTCTACCCCGCAAGTACCTGGCGATCGCGCTCAACTACGCCGACCACATCGCCGAGCTGGGGATGGAGGCGCCGGAGGTGCCGGTCTTCTTCAACAAGCAGGTCAGCTGCGTGGTCGGGCCCGGCGCCGGGGTGCACATGCCCACGGTCTCGACCTTCCTCGACTACGAGGCGGAGCTGGCGGTCGTGATCGGCAAGCGCTGCCGCCACGTCCCGGTCGAGCGCGCGCACGAGGTGATCGCCGGCTACACCTGCGCCAACGACCTCAGCGTGCGCGACTGGCAGGGCCGGGCGAAAACCATGACCATCGGCAAGTCCTTCGACACGCATGGCCCACTTGGACCATGGCTGGTGACGCCCGAGGAGATCGGCGACCCCCAGGACCTGCGCATCCGCTGCTACGTCGACGACGAGCTGCGCCAGGACGCGAGTACGGCGGAGATGGTCTTCGACTGCTTCCAGCAGGTCGCCCACCTCTCCGAAGCCTTCACCCTGGAGCCCGGCGACGTGATCGCCACCGGCACGCCCGCCGGCGTCGGCCTGGGTCGCAAACCGGTGCGTGACAACCTCCTCCACGTCGGCCAGTCGGTCCGGGTCGAGATCGAGCGGATCGGCGAGCTGGTCAATACCGTGATCGAGGAGCCCGACGGCTTCCTCGCGCCCTTTCCAGGCGACGCCTGAGCGACAGCGCTCGGTCAGCCCTCGCGGTGCACGTCGGTCGCGGTCGCCTGGTCGCGCGGGCGGACGACGATCTCGTCGACGTTGACGTGGGAGGGCTGGGCGAGCGCCCAGCGGATGCACTCGGCGACGTCCTCAGCGGTCAGCGGCTTCATCCCCTCGTAGACGCGGGCGGCCGCCGCCTCGTCGCCGTCGAAGCGGACCAGCGAGAACTCGGTCTCGACCATGCCGGGGGCAACCTCGGTGACCCGCACCGGCTCGCCGAGCAGCTCTTGGCGCAGCACTCGCAACATCGCCCGCTGAGCGTGCTTGGCCGCGTTGTAGCCGGCGCCGCCCCGGTAGGGCTCGATCGCAGCGATGCTGGTCACGCCGACGACGTGGCCGTCGCCGGACGCGATCAGGCGCGGCAGCAGCGCCCGCGTCATCCGCATCGTTCCCAGCACGTTCGATTCGTACATCCGCAGCCACTGCTCGTCGTCGGCCTCGGCAACGGGGTCGAGGCCGAGCGCGCCGCCGGCGTTGTTGACCAGCACGTCACAGGAATCGAGTGAGCTGACGAAGGACTCGACTGAGCCGGGATCGGCGACGTCGAGCGCGACCGCCTCTCCGCCGATCTCGGCAGCGAGCGCTTCGAGCCGCTCGAGGCGACGAGCGCCGAGGACCGTGCGGTAGCCCTCCCCGGCGAGGACACGCGCGGTCGCGGCGCCGATGCCGCTCGATGCCCCGGTGATGACAGCTGTCCTCATCGCCGCCCGACCCTAGCGCTCGTCATGACAAATCTCTTTACATCACACACACTTACTAAGAAAATGATCTAATCAGGATCTCGTGAGCCCGACTGCCGACCCCCCATCAATGCGTTTCCGCATCCTCTGTGTGGACGGCGGTGGCATTCGCGGCCTGATCTCGGTGCGGACGCTCGCCGCGATCGAGAAAAAGCTGGCCGCGAAGACGGGTGAAGAAGTGCGAATCGCCGACTACTTTCACCTCTTCTCCGGCACCTCGACAGGCGGGCTGATCGCGCTCTCCCTGACCGCGCCGAAAGAAGTCAGCGCCGCCGAACTGGCCTCCTTCTACACCGAAGACGGTCCGAAGATCTTCGACCGCGGCCTGCTCGAAGACATCTCCAATCCCTGGGGAGCTGCGGCGCCGTTATATCCCCTCTCGCCGCTGCGCAAAGCGGTCGAGAGCAGGCTCGGCAAAAGCAAGCTCTCCGAGGCTACCCGCGACCTGCTGATCACCTCATACGACATGACCAGGCGCGAGCCGTTCTTCTTCAAGCGCTGGGAGGCGCGCGAAGCGGGGGGCTTCGATCCGCCGATCGCCGATGCGGCGCTGGCGACCTCCGCCGCCCCCACCTACTTCCCCTCGCACGGGATCACCCTGCCGGGCGAAAGCGAGGAACGGGCCCTGGTCGACGGCGGCGTCTTCGCCAACGATCCGGCGATCGCCGCAATATCCGAGGCGCTGGGGCGCGCCGGCGACGATCCCAACACCCTCTCGCTCAAAGACCTCTTCGTAGTCTCGATCGGAACGGGCCGCTTCGAGACCGGCTTCAGCCAGAAAGAAGTGAGCGGCTGGGGAGCGCTGGGCTGGGTCGCCGCGGGCAACGGTGAGCCGCCGATCCTCGGCGCGATGCTGGGTGGCTCCGCCGACGGCGCCGACTACTGGGCGCACATGCTGCTCAACCACACCCCCGGTGAAGAACTGCCGGGGTCGGCACTCGTCGGGCACGGCGAACGTTACTTTCGCCTCCAGGTCGAGCTGAAAGAGGAAGTCGCGATGGACGATGCGAGCGAGAAAACACTGACGAAAGTGCTCCCGGCCGAAGCGGACAGACTGATCGCCGAGCACAGCAAAGACATCGACGAGATCGTCGAACGCTTGGCAGCGGCCGGCAAGATCGAATGAGCCCGACGGCGGGCACCGCGGAGGACAGCGGGGAGGCGCTGGCACGCCTCGGCGGCGTCGACCACATAGTCGTGCTGATGAAGGAGAACCGCTCCTTCGACCAGATGTTGGGCTACCTGATGCGCGACGGCATGGACGAGGTGAGGGGCCTCAGTGGCGAGGAGGTGAACTTCGTCGGAGACGACGAATACAAGGTCTTCGAATACGGGCTCGACCAGACGGTCTTCCACCCTGAGATCGACCCCAGTGGCAAGGTGCTCGATCCCTGTCACTCCAAGGAGTGCGTCGCGGCGCAGCTGGCCAAAGAGAACGGTGGCTTCGTCTCCGACTTCCTCAAGACGCGCAAGATCGACGGCAAGCCCGTCACCCTGCCGCTCGAGCTGCGTGGTCTGCCGATGGGTTACTACACGGCGCGTCACCTGCCCGTCTACGACCACCTTGCCCGCACCTTCTGTGTCTGTGATGCCTGGCACTCCTCGATTCCAGGTGATACCTGGCCCAATCGCCTCTACGCGCTCGCCGGGCGTGAGGACGAGAAGATCGGCTACCGGCGGGGGATCTGGGGCGGCATCCTCGCCGCGCTGCAGGGGCTGCCTGGGGTGAAGGGGCTGCGCGACGCGCCGATCTACGAGGTCGAGGCCTTCACCCGTCAGCTTGGGCTGGACCAGTGGCGCTGGTACTCACAGGACCCTGCCACCCTGCGCGCCGCCGACAAGCGCTACCGCAGCATCCGCGGCCTCAACCGTGACAACTTTGCCTACTTCGACCGCAACCGGTTGAGCTGGGACGAGGAGGTGTTGGACGCCGGCCTCGACACCCACTCCAGCTTCCTCGACGATTGCGCCCGCGGCAAGCTGCGCCAGGTCTCCTGGATAGACCCCAACTTCGCCGACCTCCACGTCCTTCACCCGAACTCCAACGACGATCACCCGCCCGCCGACGTCAGGGCGGGGCAGGACCTGGTGCTGGAGGTGTACGAGGCGCTTGCCCACAGCCCCAACTGGGAGAACACTCTGCTGGTCATCGTCTACGACGAGCACGGCGGCTTCTATGACCACGTCGTTCCGCCCGCAGCGCCGCCCGGGTCTGAGTTCGCGACCCTCGGGGTACGGGTGCCGGCGATGCTGATTGGCCCCCGCGTGCCGCGGGCCATCTGCCACGAGACCTTCGAGCACACCAGCCTGATCGCGACGATCCTGCGTCGCTTCGCAGCCGATCCGGAGCACGCCCTGGCGAGCATGCCGGCCCGCGTCCAGGCAGCGCCCCACCTCGGCGTGGCACTCGGCGACGAGCCGCGCCACGACCTGCCGGGCACCGAGCAGCTGCGGTCACAGCTGGACCAATGGCGGGTCGACGCGCGCGCCGCCCGCCGCGCAGGCGGCCAGGGAGGCGCGGCGCCCGGCGAAGGCGCCGGTCACCCAACCGTGCTCCACGACTTCCAGGAGGAGTTCCTCAAGTTCGCCCTGGCGATGCGCGACGCCGGCTTGCCGGGCGGACAGCCCTAGGGACGGAGAGGAGGGTCGCGTCAGTTCTCTCTGGCGCCCTGAGCTCAGATCACCGGCTTGACGTCAAGGATTGGCGTGCCGTCGAGCGCCTCCAGGTCGGTCACCAGCATCCGCTCTCCCTCGATCGAGACCACGGTGACCGGATGCAGGCCAATCGGATTCGGCCGATCCGGCGAGCGCGTGTTGAAGACGCCCTGGATCGGATTGGCCGGATCGTCTCGTGGCCGCGTCTGCAACACATCGCGCCGTCCGCGATCGAGCCAGGTGAAGACGAGGATCTCATCCCCGGCTTCGATCCCGTGCAGCGCCTCGCGCAGGCCAGGCTCGAAGACGAGCCACGCCTCCGGCGCCCCCTCGCTCCCCTGCTTCGGCGCCGCAGCCCGATCGGTGAGCGAAGACTCGACCCTGCCCACCGCCCTGATCTCGATCCCGGTCTCGGCGCCCGGATGAGATCGCGCGCTCGCGTCTCCTGGGTTCACAACCCTCGACCATTAGCCTCGAGCGATGCTCGACATGGGCGACTTCAAGCGCCGGCATGAGCTCGGTCTCTACCTGCCTCCCCCAGCGACCGGGGCAGGCGCAGATGAGGCACTCCAGATGAGGCACATGGGCACCTATTTCACCTACAGCGAATTGACCGCGGCCCTGGGCAGACCGAGTGCCATGAGCGAGGAGGAGATCGTCGCCCGCCTGAGCAGGCTCTCGGCAACCGACTGCATGGCCCAGATCGGCTCGATCGCGACCAAGATGAACGCGGCCGTGGGTCCCTACTTTCGACCCGAGACCCAACAGGAGCTGATCGGGGACGTGGTCGGCCTGGACTCAGAGATCGGGCGGGTCCTGGTGGAAGCGACCGAACGAGGCGAGCCGACCACGATCTTCTGCGAGCAGCAGCTGATCCACCTCGCGCGCCTGGTGGCCCTCCACGGCGACGATCGCGAACCCGATGACTTCGACAATCAGGCCCTCTATGAGAACTGGGCGACCTGCATCTTCGGCGTGACCGACCTGCTCGACCTCGGCCTTGTGGTCGAGGATCCCCGTGAGCGGCTTTCCTGGGAGCTTCGCCAATGCGGCATCAACCACCGCGACGATCTCCTGCCCAGCATCGGCCTGCACCACGAGATCTACCGAGTGCTGATGCCCGAGGAGTTCGCCGAGGCCGCGGCGAAGGTGGAGGCCGCCTTCGAGGCCCATACCGGCATGAGCATCGCCGACTTCTTCGTCATCGGTGCGGCCGTCCAGGCCCGTTTCACCAACAACCCCGGCTCGCTTCTCTCCCCGACCACATACTTCAAGTCGACCTTGCTCGAGAGCGAGGACTGGACCCCCTTCTTCGAGCTCCTCGCGCGCGACCGGGCCGACCTCAAGGCCGAGCTGGAGGCCGAAGCCCAGCGCTACGGGCCAACCACCTACGGATCACTCGCGATCGAGCGGTTCCCTTTGTTCGAAGGCGCCCCCGGCATTTATTGCGTGATCTCGCCCTGGGCGCTGGCGCGGCGCGTCACCGCAGGGATCTTCCACCTGCTGGCCGAAGCGGCCGAGGCAGAGGGGAAGAACCGCAGCTACTACACCGGCGAGTTCGGGATCCCGTTCCAGCGCTCGGTCGAGCGGACGCTGCGTCGGGGCAACGCGGCCTGCGGCGCACCGGTCCCGATCGTCGCCGACGTCACTTACGGGACCTCGAGGTCGGCGATGCGCCGCTCCTCCGATGTCATCCTCGGCTATGACCGATTCCCGGTATTCGTCGAGGTCGTCTCGGGACCCCTTCGCGTCGGGACCCTGACCCGGGGCGATCTCGATGATTTCGAGGCCGACGTCACCAGGCTGGTGATCGACAAGGCGGGGCAGCTC
>CAZQET010000365.1:0-9382 GCA_964591825.1 uncultured Conexibacteraceae bacterium | reverse complement strand
CTGACGGCCTACGCGGCGATCGTCGCTCCGATCCAGCGGACGAGTCCGACGGTCGACCTCGAGGTCGTATCGACGAGGCCGCTGCTGATCGCCGGGGAAGTGACGGCCACCGGCATCAAGCGCGGTGCGATGTTCCAAGTGAAGGCCGAAGGGTATGCCGAGTACGACGAAAAGTACCATCCGGAACCGCCATTGCTCTACCACGCCGTACTCGGTTCCAATGCGGCCGGGGAAGTGAAGACGAGATTCAAGATCGCGGTACCACCAGGCAAGTACGACGCGGTCGGAGTGGATGCCTGGAGCGAAAGGGAACCGCCGGGCCCCTGCGGGGTCAAAGAAGGAAGCTTCGTGGCGAAGCAGGCGAACCACCTGGGCTGCGCCGTCGTCCACGTGACCGGCATAGGCGTACGGCCTCCTAAGTAGCCAGGCCACGCCCAGCGAGCGTCGGCGGGTGCCCTGCGGTCACCGGATATTCACCGTGGGTTTTCGTTCCGTTCACAAGTTTCCCCTGCATATGGCGAAATCTGGTCGTGATCAAACGACTTGAATAGAGGGAGACGCCGATGACTTCCCGTGTTGACATGCATTGCCACTCGACCGCCTCGCAGCTCTCGCGGCTCGGAGTCCAGCGTTCGCTCGGCCTGCCCGAGTGCGCGACCCCGCCGCAGGAGGTCTACGAGCTTGCCAAGCGGCGGGGAATGGCCTTCGTCACGATCACCGACCACGACACGATCGACGGTTGCCTCGAGCTCGCCGATCGTCCCGACTGCTTCGTCTCCGAGGAGCTGACCGCCCGCTTCGCCGGCGAGCCCCAGGCGGTTCACGTCCTCTGTTACGGGATCACTCCCGGGGACCACGAGTGGCTGCAGGCACACGCCGGCGATCTTGAGGCCTGCGCCGCATACCTTCACGAGAACGAGATCGCCTGCGCGCTCGCGCACCCGTTCTACAACGTCGACGCGCCGCTGACGCCGCGTCACCGCCGCCGCCTCGCCGAGCTCTTCCCCGTCTGGGAGGTGCGCAACGGCTCGCGCGCGGCGGAGCTCAACATGCCCGCCGCGGTCTACGTCGAGACGCACGGCGGCACCGGCATCGGCGGTTCCGACGATCACGCCGGCGTGGACATCGGCCGCACCTTCACCGAGGCGACCGCGGCCGCCACGCCGGAAGAGTTTCTCGAGCGCATGCGCGCCGGCGAGGTGCTCGCCGGCGGCGAGCAGGGCAGCGCCGCCAAGTGGGCGCACGCGGCGATGGCCCTTGCGACCCGCGCCCTCGCGATCAATCCCCCAGCTTCCGGTGCGACTTATGGACCCGAGGGGTCCATAAGTCGCACCGGAACGGTTGACCCGGCGGTGGTGCTGAAGATCGCCCAGCGGACGATCGCCGAGGGGGCGGCGCGCGAGGGCAAGGTGGCGGCCGACATTGGGCCCGACGACGCCCGCGCCCTGCTCGAGGCCTGGCTCGATTCGATCGGCCTCGAGCTGCGCGGCCGCGCCCTGCTCGAGTGGCTGCAGGCAGATGACTTCTCCCACGCCGATCTCTACCGGCGCGCCCGCCGCACGCACGAGCGGCGCCTGCGCGAGGCGGTCGCCAGCGGCTCCGTGGCGGCCCGCGAGGGCGACCTTGCCGGCGCCATGGGCGGGCTCTTTGACGCGATCGTCCCGGCCGTTCCCTACGCCCCGGCGGCGACCTTCCTCGGCGCCGAGAAGGCGAAGCTGGCGAGCCGCTCCGGCGAGCGTCCGCGCATCGCCCTGATCGCCGACGGCATCGGCGCCACTCACGGCGTCACCGCGACGATCGAGAAGATCCGCGAGCTGGGGGTGCCCGGCTTCGAGATCGAGGTGGTGGGAACCGACGCGGGCGTCGACCGGCGCCTGCCGGCCGCCGCGGAGCTGGAGGTGCCCTTCTACGCCGGCATGAGCCTCGGGGTGCCAGGGCTGCCCGGGCTGGTGGAGACCCTTTCGGAGGGTCGCTACGACGCCGTCCACGTCACCGCGCCCGGCCCGGCCGGGATCGCCGCGACACTGCTCAACCGCATCGCCGGCACGCCGCTACTGGCCAGCTACCACACCGAGCTCGCCGCCTACGCCGGTCTGCGCAGCGGCGACGAGGGGCTGGAGGCGCTCGCCACCGCGGCGCTCGGTGCCTTCTACGGCGCCCCCTCGCTGGTCCTCTCACCGAGCCCGGCGGCCGACCGCTCGCTGCTCGGCCTCGGCATCCCCGCCGAGCACCTCGTCCGCTGGGAGCGCGGCGTCGACCTCACCCGCTTCGACCCGGCCAAGGCCGCTCGCGGCGAGTATCCCGGCGAGATCAAGGTGCTCTACGCCGGCCGCCTCACCCGCGAGAAGGGCCTGGACCTGCTCGCCGAGAGCTTCCTCCGCGCTCACGAAGCGGACCCGCGACTGCACCTGCTGCTCGCCGGTGGCGGCCCGGAGGAGGAAGAGCTGCGGGCTCGGCTCGGCGAGAACGCCACCTTCCTCGGCTGGCTCGAGGGCGAGGAGCTCGCCCGCGCCTACGCCAGCGCCGACGTCTTCCTCTTCTGCTCGACAACCGACACCTACGGCCAGGTCGTGCTCGAGGCGGGAGCAAGCGGCCTACCGGTGGTCGCGGTCGCCGAGGGTGGCCCGGCCTCCCTGGTCGAGAACCGCCATACCGGGATGCTCTGCCAGGCAGACGCTAATCACATCGCCGGCACGCTGCTGAAGCTGGCCGACTCGCCGCTGCTGCGCCGCCACCTCGGCTCCTCCGCCGCCCGCGCCGCCCGCGAGCGCTCCTGGGAGCGCGCGATGGAGCAGCTCGCGCACGGCTACCGCCGGGCGCTCGGCGCGACGCTGGCCAGCGGGCAAGCCCCCGCCCGAGCCGCCTGAGGCGGTCAGGGCGGTGGCGTCGCGCCAGTACGATTTGGCCATCGACGACCCCGGCCTCTACTTCAACCGCGAGCTCTCCTGGCTGGACTTCAACCAGCGGGTGCTGGAGCTTGCCGAGGACCCCGCGGTGCCGCTGCTGGAGCAGGTCCGCTTCTGCGCGATCTACGCCTCCAACCTCGACGAGTTCTACATGGTGCGGGTCGCCGGTCTCTTCGACCAGCTCGACGCCGGGATCGACGCGCGCGGTCCCGACGGGCTCAACCCGGGAGAGCAGATCGACGCGATCCAGGCCCGTGTGCTGGGGCTCGACCGGCGGCTGCACGCTTGCTTCGAAGGCAAGCTGCGCCCGGCGTTGGCCGAGGAGGGCATCCGCATCCTCTCGCTCGACTCGGCCGGCGAGGAGGAGCGCCGCGAGATCGACGCGCGCTTCCACGAGCAGGTCTTTCCGGCGCTAACGCCGCTGGTGATCGGTCTTGGCCGGCCCTTCCCCTACATCTCCAACCTCTCGCTCAGCCTCGGCGTGCTGCTGCGCGACCCCGAGAGCGGCGGCGAGATCATCGCCCGCGTCAAGGTGCCGAAGGAGCTGCTCGGCCGCTTCCTGCAGGTCGGCGAGGGGGGCTGCTCGTTCGTGCCGCTGGAGGAGGTGATCGCGGCCAACCTCGACGCCCTCTTCCCGGGCACCGAAGTGATCGACTACGGCTACTTCCGCGTCACCCGCGACGCCGACTTCACCGTCTCCGACGAGGCCGACGACCTGCTGCAGGCGGTGCAGGACGAGATCCGTCGCCGGCGCTTCGGCGAGGTCGTGCGACTGGAGATCGCCGCCGGGATGAACCCGAAGCTGCGCCGGCAGCTTATCGATGCCCTGCGGCTCGAGGAGCGCGAGGTCTACGACGTCGAGGGCCTTATCGACCTCGCCGACCTGACCGCGGTCGCCGACGTGCCGGGACACGCCGAGCACCGCTACTCGCCCTGGACGCCGGTCACCCAGCCGCGCCTGCTGGGCGAGGACGACGAGCCCTGCGACATGTTCGCCGCGATCCGCCAGGAGGATCTGCTCGTCCACCATCCCTATGACTCCTTCGCGACCTCGGTCGAGCGCTTCGTCGAGCAGGCCGTCGCCGACCCCGACGTGCTGGCGATCAAGCAGACGGTCTACCGGACCAGCGACGACTCACCCCTCGTGCCATCCCTGATCCGCGCCTCCGAACGCGGCAAGCAGGCGGTCTGCATGGTCGAGCTGAAGGCCCGCTTCGACGAGGAGGCCAACATCCACTGGGCCAAGTCGCTGGAGGAGTCCGGCGTGCACGTCGTCTACGGGATCCCCGGCCTGAAGACGCACGTCAAGGCGATCCTCGTAGCCCGCCGCGAGGGCGACCGGGTGCGTGAGTACGTCCACATCGGCACCGGCAACTATCACCCGAAGACGGCCCGCCTCTACACCGATTTCGGCCTCTTCACCGCCGATCCGCAGATCGGCGCCGACGTCGCCGAGATGTTCAACTTCCTTACCGGCTACGGGCGCCCGGCCGAGTACCGCAAGGTGCTGGTCTCGCCGACGACGATGCGCGACCGCATCCTCGAGGAGATCCGGGCGACGGTGGCCGCGTACGAAGCGGGGGAGGAGGCGCGGATCGCTCTGAAGATGAACTCGCTGGTCGACGCGGCCTGCATCCGGGCGCTGTACGAGGCCTCGCGTGCGGGCGTGCGGATTGATCTCAACGTGCGTGGCTTCTGCTGCCTGCGACCCGGGGTCCCCGATGTCTCGGAGAACATCCGCGTGGTCTCGATCGTCGGCCGCTTCCTCGAGCACTCGCGTATCTACAGCTTCCGGCGCGGTACCCAGACGCGGGTGCTGATGGGCTCGGCCGATCTGATGCCGCGCAACCTCGACAGCCGGGTCGAGCTCGTCACCCCGGTCGAAGACCCCGCCCTGCGCGAGGAGATGCTCGACGTGCTGGAGCGCTGCTTCGCCGACAACGCCAACGCCTGGGGGCTCGACTCGACCGGGGTCTGGACGCGTCTCGCTCTCGAGAACGGTCGGCGGCGCAGCGTCCAGGAGGAGCTGCGCGAGCGCCACGCGGCGCGGGCCGCCGAGCAGCTGGCCGCCGTCGGCAACTGAATCGCCCGGGACCGCGGGCGACGAATAGGATTGGAAGATGGCGCGCCTCACACTGCTTCCCCGAGATCGCGCCTTCTTCGACCTCTTCACCGAGGCCGGTCAGAACACCCTGCACGCAGCCCGCCTGCTGGACCGGATGATGGGCTCCTGGCCCGACGACGGCGGGCTGGCACGGGAGATCTTCAAGGCGGAGCAGGAGGGCGACCGGATCACGCACGACATCGTCCAGCGGCTCAACTCGACCTTCGTCACCCCGCTCGACCGCGACGACATCTATGCGCTGGCGACCCAGGTCGACGACGTCGTTGACTACACCGAGGAGGCGGCCGACTTCCTCGGCCTCTACAAGATCGAAGCGCCGATGGCGCAGGCGCAGGCGCTGACCAAGGTGTTGGTAGACGCGTGCGAGCAGCTTGCCGGTGGACTCGAGCACCTGCAGGGCTTCGAGGATCTCGACAAGTACTGGGTCGAAATCCACCGGCTGGAGAACGAGGGCGATCGGATCTCCCGCGACGCCATGGCTTCGCTGTTCTCCAACAGGATCGATCCGATGGTGGTGATCCGCTGGAAGGACATGTTCGCGGTGCTGGAGAACGCGATCGACGCGACCGAGACAGCCGCCCAGACACTCGAGGGCATCGTCATCAAGAATTCGTGACGGACCCAGGCGTCGCCATACCGCGTCCTCGGTCGCTCGCGTGCGAAGCACGCCACGCTCCCTACGTCCTTGTCTGGCAACGCCTGGATCTCGTCACCACATGAGCTCCGATCTGGCGATGGTCCTCGTCGTGGCCGCTGCGCTCCTCTTTGCCTTCAGCAACGGCTTTCACGACACCTTCGACATGATCTCGACCGCGGTCTCCAGCGGCGCGATCGCTCCCCAGGCGGCGATCGCGGCCGCGGCGCTGCTCAACTTCGCCGGCGCCTTCGCCTCGGTGGCGGTGGCGGCGACGCTGACCTGGGACGTGGTCGACTCGGCCGCGATCACCCCGACGGTCGTCCTTGCCGGCCTGCTCGGGGCGATCGCCTGGAACCTGGCCACCTGGCGACTCAGCCTTCCATCGAGCTCCTCGCACGCGCTGATCGGCGGTCTGCTCGGTGCGACGGTGGCCGCCGCGGGCGCGGGCGCGGTTCGGGGGGCCGGGGTGCTCGACAACGTCCTGATCCCCGCCCTGCTCGCGCCGCTCGCCGCCTTCTGGCTCGGGCTCTTCGCGATCGTCGTCTCCTATCGGGCTTTCGGGCGGCGCCGGCCCGGCCCCGTGGTGCAGGGCTTCAGGCGGGCCCAACTGCTCTCCGGGGGGCTCTTGGCCCTCGCTCATGGCGCCAACGACGCGCAGAAGACGATGGGGGTCATGACCCTCGCCCTGATCGCCCGCGGCTCGCTCGCCGCAAACGCCGACCCTCCCCTCTGGGTGATGCTCGCGGCGGCCGCGGCCCTGGCCCTCGGCACCTACAGCGGGGGTTGGCGAATCCTGCGCGGCACCGGCGGCCGGGTGATCCGGATGGACGCCGCCCAGGCCTTCTCCGCTCAGGCGGCCGGCGGCGTATCTCTCGCGGTCGCCACCGCCCTCGGTTACCCGGTCTCCTCCACCCACGCGATCAGTGGCGGCGTGATGGGCGCGGGAGCGACCCAGCGGCTCTCGGCGGCGCGCTGGGGCGTCGCCGGCAACATCGTCACCGCCTGGCTCCTGACCCTCCCCGTCGCGGCCGCGGCGGGGGCGCTCGTCTACGGAATCTTCCAGCTGCTTGGCATCAACGCCTAGAATTTTCTGCGTGCGCACTCTGCGCAACACCGTGATCGTGATGGCTCTGGCTCTGGCCGTTGCCTTCGCGCCGCATGGCGGCAACTTCGCGGAAGCGATTCTCGCCGCGATCACGATGGGGTTCCTGGCGGCGCTGGCCTGGATGCTCTTCGTCCTCGGCCGCCAGAACCAGCTGACGCTGGCGACACTGAGCGACGGGCGGCGGGCGATCCTCTACGCGGCGCTGGGCATGATCGCGTTGCTGATCGCCGGCAGCGACGAGCTGTTCGCCAGCGGCGGCGGCACGTTGGCCTGGATTCTCCTGCTCGGCGCCTCGGTGGCGGCGATCTGGCGGATCTGGATCGACGCAAACAGCTACTGAAGCGCCTCTGGCGCGCCTGAATTCACAGAGACGTTCGCTTGCGCGCACCACGCGTGCGGCGAGGCCTGGGACGGTTGCCCGGTGCCGTCACCGAGCCCCAGCAGCGCAGGCCACAGGGAGGGGGGAACTGCCTCGGTCGAGCTGATCGCGGCGGTTCCCTTCCTGCTGCTGGCGGTCTTGGTGGCGGCACAGCTCGGCCTCGTCGGACAGGCGCTCTGGTCGGCCGGGGTGGCGGCGCGGGCGGGGGCGAGGGCGGCGCTGGTCGGCGGCGATGCCCGCGCCGCCGCGCGCCGCGCCCTGCCCCCGGCCCTGCGCTCGGGGGCGCGGGTCGACGATGCCGATGGGGTTTCGGTGCGGGTCGAGATTCCGCGCCTGCTGCCGGTCCTGCCCGTGCTGGTGGTGGGCGCTCGGAGCGGGCTCGGCGATGGATAGGCAGCGCGGACAAGCGACGGTCGAGCTGATCGCGGCGATCCCGCTCGTTGTCCTGGCGGGCGCGATCGCCCTCCAGTTGCTGCTCGCCGGCTACGCGCTGACGCTCGCCGACGGCGCCGCCGAGGCGGGAGCGCTCGCCCTGGCCGCCGGCCGGCCGGCCAGGGCCGCGGTCGAGGAATCGCTGCCGGCCTGGACGGCGGACCGGACGGAGATCACGGTGCGCGGGGGAGAGGTGACGGTGCGCCTGCGCCCACCCTCGCTGCTCCCCTTCGTCGGCGACAGGCTCGCTGTCGCCAGCAGCGGCTACGCGAGGCCGAGATGAATGGCGCCGTCGTCCTCGTCAGCGCGGTCGGCGCGGCGCGCGGCTCGCTGGCCGCCGCCTCCGCGCTCGCCTGCACGAGGTCGGAGCCCGACCGCACGGCCCTGCTGATCGACGTCGGAGCGGTGAGCGCCCGTCCGACCCTGGTCGCCTCGGCGGCTGCGCGCGAGCTCGAGGAACGGCTCGCCCTGCACCTGCCTGACTGCCCCGCGGCCTCCCGCGGCCAGATCTGCCGGCTCGCGATTGCCGATGAGGCCGGATGCTTCGATGCCGTTCGCGCCGCGCTGCCGCTCGTGCGCGGCTCGCTCGCCGTCGTTCACGTGCCGCCGCGCCTCTTCCAGGCGGCGTTGGGAGGGGGAGGGGTCGGCGCCGGCGGAGTCCTCCTGCGCGCCGACCTGGCCACCGACCGCGCCCTGACTGCTCTGGTCGCGCGTGACGTGCGCGAGCGCGGCTTGGCGGTCCGCGTGCTCAAGCGAGGCCTGCCCTGGCTATCAGCACATCGCGCCCTCTTCGGTGCCTGGCCAGCGGGCGCCGGCGGTGGCTTGCCGGCGCGAATTCTCCAGGGGCTCGCGCTGGAGCACGCGTGCTACGCTGGGACGGATGACGAGGAAGCTGACTCAGCGGGAACTGCGCAACAACAGCGGCGAGATCATGCGCGCCCTCGACGGTGGCGAGGACTTCATCGTGACGCGGAACGGGAAGCCGGTCGGTGAGCTCCGCCCCTACAAGCGGCGTCAGTTCGTGCCGCGGGACGTTTTCATCGACGCCCTCAAAGACGCACCCAGCATCGACTACGAGGAGCTTCGGGAAGACCTCGACCGCTACGTCGATCAGGACCCTACGCCTCGCTACTGGCTTGACTGAAAGACGTGGCCTGGTCGATACGTCGGTCGCCGTCGATTTGACCACGATCGAGCGCGAGAAGTTGCCACCGATCGTCGCCGTTTCGGCGCTGACCCTGGCCGAGCTTGCGGCAGGACCGGCGAGCGCTGACGATGAGCTGAAGCGGGCAAGGCGGCAACAGCGCCTTCAGTACGTGGAGGCCAACGTAGAACCCCTGCCATTCGAATCTCGCTGCTATAGGGCTTATGGGCCCATCTATACGGCGACCCTTCGCGTCGGACGCAAAGCGCGCGGTCCCCGCGCCATCGACCTGATGATCGCCGCCACGGCCCTCGCTCACGAGCTCCCCCTCTACACCCGCAATCCCAAGGACCTCCGTGGCCTGGAGGAGCTGATCGAGATCGTCGACGTGAACGGCTGAGCGCGGGGCTCCGCTCGGCTCGCCGTCGCGCTCGCGCTTCCGCCAGAATCGCGCCATGCTGACCGTCGCCGTAACCGGTCCCACGGGGGAGATCGGGCGCCCGTTCATCTCCGCCCTGGAGCGCATGCCCGAGGTCGAGCGGGTGATCGGAATGGCGCGGCGGCCGTTCGACATCGGCGGGCAGGGTTGGGAGAAGACCGAATACCGGCGTGGCGACGTGCTCGACCGCGAGGCGGTCGAGGCACTGGTCGCCG
>CAZQET010000364.1:0-1975 GCA_964591825.1 uncultured Conexibacteraceae bacterium | reverse complement strand
CATGCGCTTGCCCTCGACTGTTGAGTTGACCCACGCATTCGGTGGTAAAGGACGCAGGCGGCCGAGTTTGCACCCCGCCCATCTACGCGTTCCGGGCGCGCGCTGCGGTGCGGCGCAAGACCTCTCGTACGTGCTTCGCGTCATACCTGACCTGCCAGTGGGAGAAGCGGAGGGGCCACATGCCTGCGGCGAGATGGGCCTGGTCGCGTTCCAGCCCCCGCCGCTGCTGGGATGCGGTGCGGTGGTAGCGCAGGCCGTCGGTCTCGACGACGATCCCCAGCTGCGGCCAGAAGAAGTCGACTTCGTAGCCGTTCACCCACGCTTTCGTCTCGGGCATCGGCAGGCCGACGGCGCGGGCGACCGGCCGGAAAGCCTGCTCCAGCTCGGAATCGCTGAGCCGGAAGGCGAGGGGATCGAGCAGTGTGCGCAGCGCGGCCACGCCGGGCTGGCCGCGGTAGGCGTCGAGCGAGGCGTGCAGGGCATCCGCCCGCACCAGGTCGAGCTTGTCTGCCTCGTTGACCGCGCGCTCGAGCGATCTCGGTGACAGCTGGGTGGCTTGGTCGATCAGGGTGCGCGTGGGAGAGGTGATCGGGATGCCTTGGTGCGTCGCCACCTCGGCAGAGGTGAGCGCGGCGCGGCGATGGGTCCGGATGCCAGGCCGCTGGCTCGTCCGGCCGGGCGGTAGCGAGACCTCGACCAAGCCGCGAAGCTCGCTGCCGAACCCCCAAAGAGCCGCCGCGCTGCCGTGGCTCAGCGCCGCGCCCGGGCCGCAGGCGAGCGTACTCGCCATCCACCGCCCGAGGCGCCCCAGCTGCGGTCTCCCGACCGCGTACACGCCCCGCCACACCGGATGTAGACGTCCCGAGCCGATCCGCCTCTCGATCCGCCGGGCATTCAGTCCCAGCTCCAGCAACTGGGCCCGCGTGATCACCCCGTGCTGAGCCTCCACCAGAGCCCAGATCTCTGCGTCCCGTCGGCGCTGCTCCCCTGCAGGTTGTCGAATTGACCCACGCATGCGGTGGTAAAGGACGCAGGTGGTCGAGTTCTCCCCTCGATGAGGGAGCTATGTGCCGTTACGGGGCCTTGCCGCTTGCCGCGGAGGCACGCTTGCGGTGAGTCCGAATCTCACTGAGGATTCGCTCGAGGCGAGGCTCCTGGGAGCTGTCGACGAAGCTCATCGCGGCGGCGACGCCGGGGTGGACGGCGGCGATCCGCTCGTGCATCGCCTGGGCGACGGCGCGGTAGGTGGGGTGGCCCTCACGGCCTGAGCGGATCTCGATCAGGTGCATCGCCTCGCGCGCGTTGAGGTCGAGGCTGTAGCGGATGCGATAGGCGAGGCTGAGCGCGTAGGGCGCCTGGTCGCGTAGGCCCGCCGCGGCGAGTCGCTCGTACTCGACACGGGAGACCTCCAGCGCCCGCTCGAACTCGTCGCCGACACCGGCTTCGCGCACCTCCTCCGGCACGCCTGCACCGAGGTTGGGGCTGAGTCGCTGCCACTGGCAGGTGAGCATGCGATGGCGCTGCAGGTCGCGGAAGGCGCCGTAGTCGGAGACGATCTCGAAGCGGTAGCGCAGCGCCTCGAAGCCGCGCCCGGGACGGTGGCGGCGGTTGACTCGCTCACCGACCATCGCCGCCAGCAGCTCGGCGCGCTCCTCGGCGTCGAGGACGTCGAGGCGGGCGAGGATCTCGGTCTCCGGCACGGCGGCCGCCTCGAACAGGCAGGCGGCGAGCAGATCCTCTTCGGTGCCGTCGAGGTGGACCAGCTCGACCGAGGGCGTGTCGTCGCCCGCGGCGCGGCGGTCGAGGCCGAGGCGGGCGACCCAGCTCTCGGTCTGCTCGCGGCGCCGCTCCAGGTAGGAGATCCACTCGCCTCCGCGGTCCGGGCGCCCGACCCGGGAGACGAAGCTCGGCATCACCTGCTTCAGCTCGGTGAGGATCATGCCGCCGTACTCGCGCGCCTCCGGCAGGGGGGAGG
>CAZQET010000363.1:0-4194 GCA_964591825.1 uncultured Conexibacteraceae bacterium | reverse complement strand
CTCGAGGGCAGCGGGCCCTTCGCCACCCTGAAACGCTCCGCCGGCCTCTTCAAATCGCGCTGGGGCGCACAGGTGACCGGCAACATCGCGATCGGCGGCGCCGTCTTCCTCTTCGGCGTCCTGCCCGCGGCTCTGCTGATCTTCGCCGGCTTCCTGATCTGGGCCTCGGTCAGCTTCGCCGGCGCCCTGCTGCTGGTCATCGGCGTGATCGGCCTGGCGATCTCGATGCTGGTCTCCAGCGCCCTCAGCAACATCTTCGGCGTTGCCCTCTACCGCTACGCCCTCGACGGCGAGGCGGTCGGTGGCTTCACCCCCGCGGAGCTCGAGTCCGCGGTGCGCCCCAAGGGCGGCCGCAACGCTCCACCCACCGCCACCCCCGGCACCGTCTAACACCCGGCCGCTCCTCCGGGGGGCGAACTCTGCTCCGGTGCGACTTATGGACCCGTGGGGTCCATAAGTCGCACCGGAACGAAAGTCCAGACGATTGCGGCGCTTGCCGCACAACAACACGGAATCATCTCGCGTGCTCAAGCCCGCCAACTTGGCTTGACCGACAGGGAGATCGCCGTCCGGCTGCGGCAAGGCCACCTTCATCAACTCTTCCACGGCACGTTCGCGGTGGGACATCGCGCAATTACGAGAAAAGGGCGAATGCTGGCCGCGGTAGTGGCCTGTGACGAAGGAACCGTGCTCTCGCACGGGAGCGCAGCGGAGTTGCTGGGTTTGTGGGACAAGCGGCTTCCCGTCGTCCACGTCATTCCACCGGATTGGTCGGGCCGTGCGATCGCCGGAATCCGCTGGCACCGCGTGCGCTTGCCAATGACAGACGAGGTCACGATCCGGGATGGCATCCCCTGCACGACCATCACCCGAACGATCGTCGACATGGCCGGAGAATCAGGTTGGGGGCAACTTCGGGGCCTTGTGGAGCAGGCGGCCATCATGCGCCAGCTCGACCCGGAAGCAATCGACCGAATCCTCGCGCACGGTCGCAGGCGCGGCGCGCCACGACTGCGGACGATCCTGGCGCCTTGGCGCAAAACGCAAAGAGAGCGCCCGGTCCTGCGAAGTCGTCTTGAGGCGCGCTTGTTGCCCCGCCTGGTCGAGGAAGGGCTGCCTCTGCCGCGCACGAACGCGAAACTGCGCGTCGACGGGCACCGCTTCGAAATCGACCTCCTCTGGGAGGAGCAGCGCCTCGCGATCGAGACCGACGGCGAGGAGACGCATGGCACCCGCGCCGCATTTCAGCGTGACCGCAAGCGCGACCAGATTCTCACCGCGGCCGGCTACCGCACGGCGCGAATCACCTGGCGACAGGTCGTCGATGAACCCAATGCCGTCACCCAGCGCATCGCCCGCATGCTCAGAGCGAAATGACCCTCCGCTTCCGGTGCGACTTATGGACCTGTGAGGTCCATAAGTCGCACCGGAACGGATTGGGGCTATGGGAGTTGGGTGAAGAGGCGGGGGTCATTGGTGACCAGGCCGTTGACGCCGGCGTCGACTAGGCGCTGCATGCGGGGGAGGTCGTCGACGGTCCAGGCGATCAGCTCGACGCGGGCGAGCTCGGCGATGCGGGCGAGGCGGCGGCTGACCAGCGGGTGGTAGACCCACATCGACTCGACCCCGAGCTTCGGCAGCTTCTCCGCGGCGAGGCCGGGGAGGCGCTGGCGCATCGCAATCAGCGCCGCGAACATCGGCGCCTTTGCCCAGCGCTTCGAGGCCCAGTCCCGGGTCACCTTCGGGTAGGTCCAGCCCCGGCGCAACTCCGGTTCCAGCTCGAGAACGCGGCCGAGCGAGTAGAGCTCCATCGTCGAGACCATCGCTCGCCCGACCAGGTCGCGCTCGCGCAGGGCGGCGACGATCTCCTCCTCGCGGCCCGGCAGCTTGATGTCGATGTCGATCTCGACCCGGTCCAGGGGAGGCTCGAGGAAGGCATCGAGCGCCTCGGTCAGCTTCAGCGGCGTGCGCCGCTCGGCGTCGGCCCAATCGTGGGCGACGACCAGCGACGCCCGCTGCTCCAGCGGCAGGTGCGCGTCGCGCAGCCAGAGCACATCGAGCTCGATCGTGTCGACGCCGTGCTCGACGGCGGCCTGGAAGCTCTCGATCGTGTTCCCTGGGGCGATCAGGTCGGCCCCCTTGTGGCCGACCAGGCGCAGGCCCGCGGGCGGCACTAGAAGAGCTGGTTCTCGCCGGCGAAGATCTCGGAGACCGAGTCGTCGGTGAAGATGCGGCGGATCGAGTCGGCAAAGGTGCCGGCGGTGGAGAGCACCTTAATGTTCTCGGGAGCGCCGGGACGCAGCGGAATCGTGTCGCTGACGACGATCTTCTCGATGCCGGAGCTCTCGTAGGCAAGCCGTTCGTAGGCGGGTCCGGAGAAGACGCCGTGGGTCGCACAGGAGATGACCCGCGCGGCGCCCTCGTCGAGCACGGTCTGGGCGGCGGCGCAGAGGGTGCCGGCCGTGTCGATCATGTCGTCGACGAGGACCGCGGTCTTGCCCTTCACGTCACCGACCACGTAGCCGATCTCGGCCACCTGCTGGGCGGGACGCTCCTTCTCCATCACCGCCCAGTGGGTGCCGATGCGGCGGGCGAAGTTGCGCGCCGTCTTCACCCGGCCGGCGTCGGGTGAGACGATCACCAGGTCCTCGGCCGGGTACTGATCGGCGAACCACTGGGTCAGCATCGGCATCGCCGTCATGTGGTCGACCGGGACGTGGAAGAAGCCCTGCACCTGGCCGGCATGCAGATCCATGGTGAGGACGCGGTCGACGCCGACGCCCTCCAGGCACTTGGCGACGATGCGCGCTGAGATCGGCTCGCGCGGCGCCGACTTCTTGTCCTGGCGGGCATAGCCGTACCAGGGCATGACGGCGATGATCCGGTGGGCGGAGGCGCCCTGCGCCGCGTCGATCATCGTCAGCAGCTCCATCAGGGAATCGTTCGGCGTCATCTGCGAGTGCTCGTTGGCGGAGGTCGACTGGACGATGAAGACGTCGGCGCCGCGGATCGACTCCTCGTAGCGGCAATAGACCTCGCCGTTGGCGAAGGTCTTCAGCGTCACCTGGCCGAGGTCGACGTCGAGCTTGCCGGCGACCTTGGCCGCCAGCTCCATCGAGCTGCGGCCGCCGAAGACCATCAGCCGCTTGGAGTAGTCGTGGGTGATGACGCTTGCCGGCAAGGTCTGCGGTCGCTCCTCGATCGTGCTCACGGACTTGGTTCCTCCTGCATCTTGGCGGCCTTGCGGGCGGCGTAGCCCTCGATGTTGCGTTGCTCGTTCTCGCTGACGGCGAGTGCCCCCTCGGGCACGTCGCCCTTGATCACTGCCCCGGCGCCAGTGTAGGCACCATCGCCGACTTCTACCGGCGCGATCAGCATCGTGTCAACGCCGAGGCGGGCATTCTCGCCGATCACCGTCCGGTTCTTGCGGAAACCGTCGTAGTTGGCGGTGATCGTGCCGGCGCCGAGGTTGCTGCCGGCGCCTACCTCGGCGTCGCCGACGTAGGCGAGGTGCGGCACCTTCGCCCCCTCACCGATGCGCGAGTTCTTGATCTCGACGAAGGTGCCGGCCTTGGCTCCCGCGGCGAGCTCGGCGCCGGGCCGCAGGTAGGCGAAGGGACCGACGTTGGCGCCATCGCCGACCGCGCACTCGACCAGGTAGGAGTGGGGCACCGAGACGCCGGCGCCAAGCCGGCAGTCGATCAGGGTCGTGTGCGGTCCGACCGTGGTGCCGGCACCGATGCGGGTAGCGCCGCACAGACTGGTGCCGGGCTCGATCCTGGCATCGGGCTCGATCTCCACCTCAACGTCGATCCAGGTCGAGCCGGGGTCGACGACCGTGACGCCAGCCCGCATGTGCGCGTCGAGGATGCGCTCCCGGGCGACGGCTTCGACCGCCGCCAGATCGGCGCGGTCGTTGACCCCCATCGTCACTGCCAGGTCGTCGGTCAGGTGAGCCGCGACGGCGTGGCCCGCCTCGCGAAGCGCGGGCAGCACGTCGGGGAGGTAGTACTCGCCCTGCGCGTTGTCGTTGGAGAGACCAGTGAGGGCCTCGGCCAACGGCCCGGCCCCGAAGACGTACGTGCCGGCATTGATCTCGCGGATTGCCAGCTGCTCGGGGGTCGCGTCACCGGCGGCAGCCTTGGCCTCGACCACCCGCTCGACGCCGCCGTCGGCGTCGCGAACGACGCGGCC
>CAZQET010000362.1:0-5166 GCA_964591825.1 uncultured Conexibacteraceae bacterium | reverse complement strand
CATCGCGAGGCCGGTGGCGGCGCCTGCCCCGGCGTGTCCGTTGCCGTTGGCGCGCACGGGAACTTCCTGCACGACCTCGCCGAAGCTGACCCGCCCGGCGAGGATGTCGGAGAGGCCGAGGCCCTCGCGAGCGCCCAGCATCCGGCCCATGTTGGCGTTGCGGAAGTCGGCGTCGAGCACGGCGACGTTGCGACCCGCTTCGCGGTAGGCGAGCGCCAGGTTGCGAGCGACGATCGACTTGCCCTCCCCGGGCGCGGCGCTGGCGACGAGGATTGTCCGCATCGGCCGCTCGCGCGCCTGCATGTCGAGATTCGTCTGCAGGCGGTGGAAGGGTCCCCGGAAGGCCTCCGGCATCGCTACTCCGTCGCGGTCGAACGGCGCCGGCGCTCTGATCTCGGGGATCTCCGTCAGCACCGGCAGCTCGTAGACGTCGGCAACGTCCTCGATCCGCGCGATCCTACGGTTGAGGTACTCGAGGCCGTACGCGGCACCGACGGCGAGCATCAGGCCGATCACGAAGGCGAAGATTGCGTTGGCGGCCGGGTCGTGTTCGACCGGCCCCGTGGCGCTGACCGCCCGTTCGACCTGCTTGATCCCCCCGTTGGCGCTGGGCTGGGCGGCAATCAACCGTAGGTTTTCGATCTGCTGTTCCAGCGCTTCGCGCCTGTGCAGGGTGGCCGGTCCGCTGCCGATCGAGGCGAGCTGCGCTTCCGCGGCCTTCGCGGCTCGCCGGGCTTCGCGTCGGATCTGCTGGCGCTGCATTGCGACGAAGGTGGCCGTGTAGGCGTTGGCGAGCCGCACCGCCGCGCGAGGGCTGCCCGCGCTCGCCGTGACCACGATGAAGCTGCTCTTTTCGATCGCGCCCGCCGCGATGCTGCCGGTCGGGATCGGCGCCGCCTTCCCCTTTGCCCGCTTGGCTTCGGCGGCGAGCCGCTCTTCGACCCGTTCGGCGACCGCCCCGGTCTGCAGCAGGAGAGCGAGGTTTTCGATCCTGGTTTCGCTTTCGCTCTTGCCGCCGAAGACGAGTTGCCCGACCGTGGACGGCTGCACATAGAGCTCGCTGGTCGCTTCGTAGGTCTTCGGCTTGTGGGCGTAGTAGACGTAGGTGCCAATCGTCACGATGGGCACGATGGAGGCGATCAGCCACCACCGCTTGAGCACCGGTCGCAGGTAGGCCCGAAGGTCCTTCTGCTCGGGGTTCGCCTCGTTCATCGCGCCTAGAACGCACCCATCGGCCTCGTACTTCCGCGGCTCTCGAATCCGGTTTCGAGGCCGCGCGCATAAGGAATCGGCGTGTGGTCCGTTGTCCGGGGTGGTTTCGGCCTGGCTGAGCCCAGCGGAGAAATCGACCACCACCATGTGCGGAATCTGCGGATCGACCTCGGACCCCGGCGGGCTCGCCGTCGCCGCGATGTGCGGGGCGCTTCGCCATCGCGGCCCCGACGACGAGGGGACCTATCTGAGCCCAGCCGGCGACCTGGCCCTCGCGGCCAGGAGGCTGGCCGTGATCGACGTCGAGAACGGGCAGCAGCCGCGCAGCAACGAGGACGGCACGGTCTGGACCGTCTTCAACGGTGAGATCTACAACCACCCGGCGCTCGCCGAGCGGCTCGCGCGTCGCGGCCACCGGCTGCGCGGGCGCTCGGACACCGAGCTCCTGCCTCATCTATATGAGGACTACGGCGACGACCTCGTGCAGGCGATTGAGGGAATGTTCGCGTTCGTCATCTGGGACGCCAGGAGGCAGCGCCTGCTGCTCGCCCGGGACCGCTTCGGCGAGAAGCCGCTCTTCTACGCGAAGCAGGGGAGCGGGCTGGTCTTCGCCTCGGAGTTGACCGCGCTGGTCCGGGGGCTGGGATCGACGCCCGACGTCAATCCCGCCGCGCTCGACGCCTACTTCGTGCTCGGCTACGTGCCGGGCCGGGCCGGCTCGATCCTGCAGGGGATTCGGCAGCTGCCGCCAGGGGGGCTGCTCACCTGGGAGCGCGCCTCGGGCAGGATCGAGCAGCGGCGCTACTGGGCCCCGCCGCCGCCGGTCGCCGCTCGCTCCGAGGCGCCCCGCGAGCTCGCGGCCGAGGCCGGTCGCCTGCTGGAGCGCTCGATCCGCGGCCGGCTGCTGGCCGACGTCCCGCTTGGGGTCTTGCTCAGCGGTGGGATCGATTCGACCCTGATCGCCGCGATCGCTGCCCGCCACGTGGACGGCCCGCTGAAGACCTTCACCATCGGCTACGGGGAGGGCGGCGGGCCGCACGACGAGCGGGCCGCATCCCGCCGGGTCGCCTTGCTGCTCGGCAGCGAGCACCGCGAGGTCGTGCTCGGCGCCGAGCAGGCCGCCGCTCAAGTCCCCGGCCTGCTCGGCGCGCTCGACCAGCCGCTGGCCGATCCCGCCGTGGTCCCCCTGCACCGCGTCGCCCAGCTGGCCGGCGAGGAGGTGACGGTCGCGATCGCCGGCGAGGGGGCCGATGAGCTCTTCGGCGGCTACCCGCGCTACGGCTGGCTCGGCCGGGCGCCGCGGGACTGGCCGTGGAACGGGTGGGCCGGCGCCGCGTTGCGGGGCTTGATCCCGCCACCGCGGCCCGATTCCTCGCGCGGGCGGCGCGCCGCCGACCTGCTCGTTCCCCGGCCGCTGGTCGAGCGCCACCTTGACTGGGTGACGGGCGGCAGGCGCTGGGCGCGCGCGGACCTCTACGGACCGCGCCTGCGCCGCGAGGCCGGGCAGGACCGGGTGCTCGACGCCCTGCGCGGAGAGGTCGGGGAAGCCGCGGGCGGCTCGGCCGCCAGCTCGTCGATGCGCCTCGATCAGCTCGGCTGGCTGCCCGACGACGTCCTCGTCAAGGCCGACCGGGCGGGGATGCTGGCCTCGCTGGAGCTGCGCACGCCCTACCTGTACCGCGAGCTGGCCGAGTTCGCGGCAAGCGTCGCGCCCGCGACGCATCTCGGCGGCGGCGGCAAGCAGCTGCTCAGGCTGCTCCTCACGCAGGAGCTGCCGGCAGCGCCCCGGCGGCGCAAGGTCGCCTTTCTGCCGCCGGTCGCCTCGTGGCTGCGCGGGCCGCTGGGGTCCGTGATGGAGGATCAGATCGCCTGCGGCTCGCTGTACGGCGAGGGGTGGATGCGACCCGAGGTTGCTCGGCGCCTGCTGGCGGAGCATCGCTGCGGCGCCGCCGATCACGGCAACCTGCTCTGGCCGCTGCTGGCCGCCGGGATTTGGCTCGACCGCCTGCGCGGGGTGACTCCCGCGTGATCCGCACCCTTGTCCTGACGCCCGATTTCCCGCCCGCGCCGGGCGGGATCCAGCTCTTGGTCCACCGCGTGATCGGGCATTCGCCGCGGCTGCGCGCTCGCGTCGTCACCCTCTCGACGCCCGGGGCGGCGGAGTTCGACTGCGACGCCGGCCTCGACGTGAGGCGAGTGCCGACGCTGCCGGGACCGAGGCCGCTCTCGACCCTCGCCCTCAACGGCGCCTCGCTGGCGCAGGCGGCCTCCTTCCGCCCGCAGGCGGTGCTCAGCGCCCACCTGGCGCTGAGCCCCGCTGCCGCCGCGATCCGCGCGGCGCTGGGCACGCCCGTGGTCCAGTACTTCCACGGCAAGGAGGTCGGCACGCGGCCCCGGCTGGCGGCGTTCGCCGCCCGCAACGCGGACGCCTGCATCGCGGTCAGCCGCTACACCCGCGACCTGGTCGTCGGCGCGGGCGGGCCTCCGGAGAAGATCCGCCTGATCCATCCCGGCGTGGACCTGCCGGCGCGAGTGGGCGAGGTCGAGCGCCACGACCGCCCGACGGTGCTGACGATCGCGCGGATGGAGGACCGCTACAAGGGCCACGATGTCATGGTCAGGGCGATGGGCCTGGTCGCCGCGCGCGTCCCCGGGGCTCAGTGGGTGGTGATCGGCGGCGGCTCCCTGCGTGACCCGATCGCCGAGCTCGCCCGCTCCGCCGGCCTCGGGCCCGAGACGATCAGGTTCCTCGGGCCGGTCCCCGATCGCGAGCGCGACGCCTGGCTCGATCGCGCCCACGTCTTTGCGATGCCGAGTCGCCTGCCCGCCGGCGGCTTCGCCGGCGAGGGCTTCGGGATCGTCTACCTGGAGGCGAACGCGCACGGCTGCCCGGTGGTCGCGGGCGGCGTCGGCGGCGCCGTCGATGCAGTCCTCGACGGCGAGACGGGGCTGCTCGTTGACCCCGAGGACCACGTTGCCGTCGCCGACGCGCTGGTCGAGCTGCTGTGCGATCCCGGCCGTCGCCGCGAGATGGGCGCCGCGGGCGCGCGCCGCGCCGAGGAGTTCGCCTGGCCGCGGGTTGCCGCTCGGGTGCAGGGACTGATCGAAGAGCTGAGCGCCGGCTGACGATGCGCGTCCTCTACGCGAACCACACCAGCCGCGTCAGCGGCGGCGAGCTCTCGCTGATCGGGCTGCTCGAGGGTCTGCCGCCCGGCATCGACGCGGCGGTTGCCTGCCCGGAAGGCGAGCTGTCCCGGCGTCTGCGCGCGCAGGGGGTCGAGGTCATGCCGATTTGCGGCACCGACGGCAGCCTGCGGCTCGCACCACGGCAGACCGCCCGTGCACTGGGCGAGATGGGACTGGCCGCAGCCCAGCTGGGGCGGGCGGCATCGCGCTTTCGAGCCGACCTCGTCCATGCCAACTCGATCCGCGCCGGCCTGATCGCGCGCGCGCCGGCCAAGCTCGGCCACCGGCCGCTGGTCGTCCACGTCCGCGACTGCCTGCCGCCGGGGCGGGCATCGGAGCTGACTCTGCGCCTGCTCGCTGGCTCCGCTGCGGTTGTCGCCAATTCCGCCCACACCAGGGACCGCCTCGGTCCGGCGCGGGCCTCCGCCCAGGTCGTCCACAACGGCATCGACCTCTCCCGCTTCGAGCGGATCGCCATCTCTCAAGCCGAGGCGCGCAGTCGGCTTGGGATTGAGGGTGAGGGCCCCGTCCTCGCGGTGATCGCCCAGATCACCCCCTGGAAGGGCCAGGACGACGCGATCCGCATCGCCGCCGAGCTGCGCCGGAGTCATCCTGGCCTGCGGTTGCTGCTGGTTGGCGCGATCAAGTTCGACAGCGCCGCCACCCGCCACGACAACCGCGCCTTCCTGGCCGGCCTGCATCGCCAGGTCGCCGAGCAGGGCCTGGAGAAGTGCGTCAGCTTCCTCGGCGAGCGCGACGACGTCGCCC
>CAZQET010000361.1:0-9105 GCA_964591825.1 uncultured Conexibacteraceae bacterium | reverse complement strand
GTTTGATTGCCGAAATCCCGAAGAGGGTCATGGGTTTTTCCCCAAACGTAAGCGTGTATTCGGGGAATAATTTTTCTGGAGCGGGCTGAATGAAGTGCGTGACCATTTCCGTTTCACACAGGCTTTCCCCGGCTTCCAATTTTTCATTCAAGCATTCGTAGACTATGGAGCCTTTAACGATGTTTTTGGATGGGAGAGGACATTCTTTGCCAAATTCAACCGTTGCGTAGGGAAGCGTTTCGCCTTTGGCGTTTTTCGCCGCTTCCAGGACTAAGTAGGTTGAGCCGTTGTGTAAGAGCAGGTGAGAGGTGATATCGCCTTTGATCGGTTCCACCGGTTTACAGGCGGGGCTGCCTTTTCCTGAAAGGTTGGACGAGCAACCCGCGAATAAGTGTTCGGCGTAGTCGTTATCGCCGGTTCCTAATAAGATCGTTCCTTTATCGGCCGTTAATCCCGAGCACGAAATTGCTAGTTCCAGTTCGGGGATCGAAAATTTCGTAGCGACTTGAGCGGATGCTGCGAGGGATTCTTCACCTTCGAATATTTTGCCACCTATTCGCACCGTTGCCTGCGCCTCAACTGCCATGTATGCCATCACGCCCAGGGCGACCAGCAGCATAATCCCGAGAGTCCTGAGTCTGGCTTTGAGCTTCTTCATCTCACATTCCTTTCGCGATTGGACACGCGCGCGTGGCGCGCCTTTGCGATGAGGAAGCTCTCACCTCAACGATAAATAGTCAAATCTATTTGAGCAGTCTTAAAAAGGTTGGCGCGTGCACCGGCCAATCCGATCATGGGCGCGGCTGGGTTCGAACCAGCGACCTCTCGCGTGTGAGGCGAGCGCTCTCCCGCTGAGCTACGCGCCCGGGAGAGGGTCAATCATAGGCGGGATGCGGGTGATGGCTTAGGCCGGGACGGGGGCCGTGGCGGGTGCTTTGTTTCCTTCCTCGGAGGCGGCTCGGCGTTGGAGGGCCAGGCCAATGAAGGGGTAGACGAGGGTCGAGAGCATCGCGGCGCCGACCAGGCCGGCTGCGGTCGAGGGGCGCATCTTGCCGGCGTCGATGGCGATCGTCGCGATCGCGACGACGAGGGGCAGCTCGGTGGCGCAGAAGAAGGCGAGCGCGCGGCGCTCGGTGGCGCTGAGGACGTTGCGGTAGAGCAGCAGAGCGGGGGTGCCGCGGACGACCAGGAAGAGGACGAAGAAGAGGGTCAGCTTGGCCATGGCGCTCGCTGTGCCGAGGGCGCCGAGGTCGAACTCGAGACCGCTGGTGACGAAGAAGAAGGGGACGAAGAAGCCGAAGCCGACCGCCGTCAGCTTCGACTCGAATACCTGCAGCTCGTGGCCCTTGAGGGCGGCACGGGTGATCATCCCGGCGACGAAGCCGCCGAGCAGGACGTCGAGGCCGAGCTGGCTCGCCAGCAGGACGAGGCCGAAGACGAGCACCACGGTGACTCGCACTGCCAGCTGACTGCTCGCCTCGAAGGTCTTTTCCAGCGCCGGCCAACCGCGCCAGGCGAGCCGCACCGAGCCGAGCGCGACGGCGATTGCGAGGGCGATGAAGGCGAGGAGGATGGAGGCCTCGCGCAGCGGGCTCTCGGTGCTGAAGACCAGGGTGATGAGGAGGATCGGGCCGAACTCGCCCGCCCCGCCCGCCGCCAGCAGGTAGGTGCCGAAGCGGGTTTTCAGGGCGTCGTTGTCGCGCAGGATCGGAATCAGCGTGCCGATCGCGGTCGTCGCCATCGCCGAGCCCGTGTAGAGGAAGGAGACGACGATGCCGGCGGCGGCGAGCACGCCGCCGATGCCGTAGGCGAGCGCGACCGAGATCGCCCAGCCGATCGCGCCCAGCTTCAGCGGCGCCCCCTGGATCCGCTCGAAGTCGATCTCGTAGCCGGCGAAGTAGAAGAGCATGCCAAGGCCAAGGTTCGAAAAGAAGTCGATGAAGTCCGAGGAGTGAGCGAGGCCGAGGACTTCCGGCCCGATCAGGATGCCGAGCAGGAGCTCCAGCACGACGACCGGGGGGGCCATCCGCTTTGGCGTCACCGCCACGGTGATCGCGGCGATCGCCGCAACGAGGACGATGGCGAAGAACGAGCCCGTGTCGACGTCGATCACGGGTCGATCCTACGCGAGGCGAGTAGGATCTCCAGCGGACCGTGCTAGGTGGGGAATCAGCGGTGCCCTGTCACCCGAAATCCGCTTAGCGGGGCCGAATCCCGTTCCGAGGGGCTGGCCGTCGGGGTCAGCGCGTCGCGGCGGCGTTGACGGCCGGGTCCTGCGCGACGTAGGCACGCGAACCAGGTCAGGTCCGGAAGGAAGCAGCCTTAAGCGGATGCCGCGGGTGCCGCAGGCGAGCCCGGCCCGAGCCAACCGCGACGGACACGCCCGGTGACTTCGCTTCGAAGGGCGGGGCGCACGGTCCACTAATCGATCAGGCGCTTCTGCATGCGGCTGATCGCGACGCGCCAGGTGAGCAGCGCGAAGCCGACGAGGAAGACGAAGCGGGCGAGGTCGGCGAGCTCGTAGCCGAAGGCGCCGCCGCGGACCAGTTCGACCAGCTGGTGCAGGGGGTTGAGCTGGGCGACGACCTGGACTCCCTGCGGCAGGCCGCTGATCGGGAAGAAGGTGCCGGCGACGAGGAAGAGCGGCGTGACGAAGAGCGCCGTCACGTAGTTGAACTGGTCGATCTTGGCCACCGTCGCCGCCATCGCCACACCGAAGCCGGCGAAGCCGAGAGCGGTGACGAAGCAGAAGAGTGGCACCAGCAGCATGCCCCAGGCGGGGTCGAGGCCGAAGCCGATCGTGACCAGCAGTGGCACGCAGCCGTAGGTGCCCGAGCGCAGCCCGATCCAGAGCATCTCGGCGCTGACCAGCTCCTCGACGTCGACCGGGGCGGCGAGGATCGCGTCGTAGGTGTTCTGGAAGCGGTGCTTGACAAAGGTGCCGAACATCGCCGGCAGGGCGCTGGAGAAGATCACCGCGGTGGCGACCATGCCGGTGCCGACGAACTGGATATAGGGGACGCCTTCGACTTCGTCGACCAGGGTGGCGCTCAGCCCCAGCCCGAAGGCCAGCAGGTAGACCAGCGGTTCGAGCACGCTGGAGAAGGTCGTGCCCCGCCAATAGGTGCGGAAATTCGCCACCTCGCGGCTCATCACTCCCGCAATCGCGGCGGGTTCGAGTCGGCCGAGGCGCCGCTCCCCCTCCGGGTCATTGCTGTTTTGACCATCCATGCGATGGCGAATGCGGGACTGAACGCTCATTCCGCCTCCGCTCCCGTCAGCAGTACGAAGACGTCCTCCAGCGAGGCGGCGCGGACGACCGCGTCCTCGGGCACCGCCCCATTGCCGGCGCGCTCGGAGCCGACGATCGCGATCGCCGGCCCGGCCGGGCGCACCGCCAGGCCCTGCTCTTCGGCGATCGCTCGGACTTCGGTCAGCCGTTCGGGCGGCCCGTAGACCTCGGCCGTGTGGGTGCCCGCGTGGGCCGCGATCAGCTCCGCCGGTGTCGCGCGGGCGATCACCCTCCCCCTGTTCATCACCGCCACCTCGTCGGCGAGCCGCTCCGCCTCCTCGATGTAGTGGGTCGACATCAGGATCGTCGTGCCGCGCGAGCGCAGGTCGTCGATCAGGGTCCAGAGCTGGGTGCGGATCTGCGGGTCGAGACCCACGGTTGGCTCGTCGAGCAGGACCAGCTTCGGCTCGTGGACGAGGCCGCGGGAGAGCAGCAGGCGCCGTCGCATCCCGCCGGAGAGCTGATCGACGGCGTCTCCTCGCCGCTCACGCAGCCGGGCCAGGTCGAGCGCCTTGTCGACGGCCGCGCCGACGTCCGGGACGCGGTAGAGCCGCGCGAAGATCGCCAGGTTCTCCTCGACGGTGACGTCGACGTCGAGGTTGTCGAGCTGGGGGACGACCCCCATTTCGGCGCGCGCCGCCTTGGAGTCCCCGGGAAGCTCGCGGCCGAGCACGCGCAGCTCGCCGGCGTCGGGGATCGCCTGGCCGGTGAGCAGCCGCATCGTCGTCGACTTGCCGGCGCCGTTGGGGCCGAGCAGGCCGAGGCAGATCCCCGCCGGGACCTCGAGGTCCAGCCCGTCCACCGCGGTGATCGGACCGAAGCGCTTGACCACGCCGCGCAGCTCGATTGCAGTCATGTCCCGATTCTCAACGATCGCTTGCGCCGACGGCCAGCTGGCGTTCCAGCTCGGCGGCGCGCTCTGGGTCGAAGAGGCTGAGGGCGACCGCCGTCGCCACCGAGCGCAGCGTTGAGATCGCCAGCAGTCGGGGATCGTCGGGCAGCCGCTTGGTCGACTCGGTGAGGAAGAGCTCGGCCAGGACGGGTAGGTCGCGACCCCCGGCGGTCCGCAGTACCCGCAGCAGGGAGAGGGTCGCGCCGGCGTCGGAGCTGCGCTGGTCCCAGCTGGTGGGGCTGGGCGTGACCACCACCATGTGCGGACGGGACTCGATCAGGCTGCGGGGCAGGTGGTTGGTGTCGACGGGCAGTGCCTCGACGAAATGGATCTTCACTCCCGAGGGTTCGGCGGTGCCGAGGTAGCGGTCGAAGGCATCGCGCGTCGCGATCATCGTCACCGAGAAGTACTCGGGGCCGACCTCGGCCAGGTCCTCCATCAGCGCCGGGGCGTTGATCCCGCAGCCGACGATCGTGAGCCGCAACGGTCCCCCGTCCCGCGCTCTCCAGGCGGAGTCGACCAGCCTGGTGAAGGGCTCGAGGTCGCCGTGCTCGGCAGCCCATTCGGGCAGCCCGGCGAGCGCCGGCGGGCGGGTGATCGCCAGGCGAAGCACCGCCGAGACGGTGCGGTCGCCGACGATCGCGTCCCAGCTCGAGGGGAAGAGTTCCCAGCTGGCGTCGACGTTGCGCCCACGGCGGAAGACCAGGCGCACGTCCGGCTCGGCCCGGTGCTCGTTCAGGTAGTCGAGCAGGGCGAGGCCGCTCTGGGTTACCTCGACGTCGGAGGACTCCGACGGCGAGGGACCGGGGCTGGAGCGCATCACGAGGATCGCCCGTGCGCGCTCGGCTCCCGCCAGCTCGAAGCCGGAGTCCCCCGCGGTGTCGCCGAAGACCAGCTCGATCTTCAGCCCGGCACCGGTCTCCTCGAGATCGTCGAGGATCTGGGCGTGGGACTCGCGCGCCGACTCGGGGGCGAGCAGGACGAGGCGGTCGAGCCCGCTCTCCGGGCGCGCCTGCAGGGCGGCCGAGGTCGCGACCTCGATCAGGTCGGTGCCGCCGATCACGAGCAGGTGGTCGCGGGCGCGCACCGGCCGTTCCGACTGCCCGATCCGCTCCAGCGAGCGTCCCACGACCTCGGCGACGAAGGTGAAGAGCAGGCCGACGAGGAGGACGAGGCCGATCACGACCTGGAAAAGGCCGACCGCCCGTTCGGCGGCGTCGACGTCGTCGTGGAGACTCGACGGGTCGAGGATATGCAGCACCGCCGACCAGACCGCCTCGCCGAAGTCCCCGTACTGGCCGAGCAGGTAGTGGTCGACGGCGGCGCTCCCCAGCAGCATCACCGCGACGGCCGAGACCAGCAGCCCGACTCGTCCCAGCGTGGTTTCCGTCATCCATCGCCACATGCGCGTGCCTGACTCTATGCGTCGATATGGATCGCGAAGTCAGGCACGCCCCGGCCGGCGAGGGGGCTGTTCGCGGAGATGGGAGGATGGCGGCTTGCTCGACGAGAGGTGGATCAGGGCGCTGCACGTGGAGACGATGCGGGAGGCCGAGCTGCACGCGGAGCACGAGCCGCACGTGCTGTTCCAGGCCTCGACGATCGGCGCGCTGCTGGAGGGGGCCTACGACGGCGATCTCAGCCTCGCCGAGCTGGGCGAGCACGGGGACCTTGGGCTGGGCACGCTGAACGGCCTCGACGGGGAGATGATCGCCCTCGGCGGCCACTTCTACCGAGCGGACGCGGACGGAGACGTCGCCGAGGTGGGGGGAGAGGCACGCACGCCGTTCGCGGTGGTGACCCGCTTCTCGCCGGCGGTGGAGGCCGAGCTCGCGGCGCCGCTCGACCACGACGCGCTGCTCGCCGCCCTCGACGAGCTGATCCCCGACGATGCCGCCTCCTGCGCGATCCGGATCGACGGCCACTTCGATCGCGCCCGCGCCCGCTCGGTCCCTCGACAGCATCCGCCCTACCGGCCACTCAGCGAGGTCGTCGCCGAGCAGCACGTCTTCGAGCTCTCCGCCGTCACGGGGACGATGGTCGGCTTCCGCTTCCCCGCCTACGTGGAGGGCATCGAGGTGAGCGGCTACCACCTCCACTTCATCAGCGAGGACCGCGGCCGCGGTGGCCACGTGCTCGGCTCGCGCTCCGCCGGCCCGCTGCGCCTTCGCCTCGACCCCTCGAGCGAGCTCCACGTCGAGCTGCCACCCGGCGTCGAGCTGGCGGACCCCAAGCTTGCGGCAAGCACTCACGCCGCGGTCGAGCGGATCGAGCGCGACGGCTGACCACGGGCGGGCCGCACGCCGCTGGAGCATCCGGACTCAGCAGCGGCGGTAGAGGATCCAGGAGTCGTTGGCGGCGACGCGTTGGAAGCCGTCCGGGACGTTCAGGGAGAAGCGGGTCGGGTCGTTGGGATCAAGGATGAAGTTGTGGATGACGAAGCGGCTTGCCGGGTCGAGAAAGTAGCCGCGTCGGGGAATTCCTTCCTCGCTGGCGCTGACGATCTGGGTCGGCCTGACGTCGAGGTTGAAGGCGAGGCGGGGGATGGCGCGGTGGTTCGGCACGGCGATCGGACCGCAGAGCGGCTTGGTGAAGGCGCCGCTGTCGGCGAGGTCACTGAGGTCGCGCTCGATCTTGCCCTGGTCGGCGAGGTCGCGGTGGACGGTCGAGTCGAGGTCCCACTGGTTTGGGAGCCAGATGAGGAGCATCAGGACCACGACGCCGGCGAAGGCCTGCCAGCGGCGGCGCCAGGGGTGTCCGGCTTCGAGCAGGCGCCAGCCCAGCAGGCCGACGGCGACGAAGATCGCCAGGATCGCGGCGCCGAGCATCGTGTAGCGGGCGATGATCGCCAGGCCCGCCGCGGCCAGAAAGGCGAAGGCGGCCAAGGCAAGGACTGCGGCCGCGAGGCCGAGCGCGGCGCGGCGGCGCAGGAAGGCGAAGGCGAGGATGACGCCGCCCAGCGCCCCGACCATTCCCGGCCACTGCATCACTTCGCCGAGGGCGCGCGGGCCGTAGAGGACCAGGTCGACCGGCCCGGTCTTGCGTTTCAGCGCTTCGACGGTTTCCTGGGTGCCGGTGAGCGAGTAGAGGAAGTTGCCGGTGGTGATCCCGTCGAACAGCACCCAGAGGATCGGGGCGGCCAAGGCTAGAGCTATGAGGGCGGCGCCGCGGGGGGAGACGAGGATGCCTCTCGCCCGGACGAATGCCGGTCCAATCAGACCGGCATTTTGAGTATCCGCCCGTTTGAGAGGCATCCTCGTCTCCCCTGCGGGACCGTCCTCTGGCTCGGCGGGCCAAAGCGCCAGGTAGGCCAGGTACGCGATTGAGAAGCCCCAGGCCTCGGGGCGGAGCAGGCCCGCGAGGGCGAGCAGGCTGAGGACGGGCCAGCCGGCGCGGGGCTTCCTGGTCTCCACGAGGAGGGCGCCGAGGACGAGGGCGATGTAGGGGACGTCGACGTAGGCGCGCAGGCCGTTGGAGAGGAAGGGGGCGCGGGTGAGGACGAAGACGGCGGCGAGTGCGCCGATCGGGCGGTCGAACCAGAGCGAGCCGAGGCGGTAGACGAGATAGGCGATGAGCCCCAGCGAGGCGTAGGCGACGATCATCGTCACCGTGATCGCACCGTCGCCGATCGGCGACGTCACCATCCCAAGCAGATCGGCCAGCGGGTGCGGGGTGGGGGGCAGGGCTGCGCCGTAGTCGGGACTCACCCCGTGCGCCAGTTCGCGCCCCCAGACCAGCGCGTAGATCGTGTCGTAGTTCGGGAAGCCGAGCGGAAAGACGATCAGCAGCGCGGCGCCGACGCCGGCCATCCAGGCAAGGGGTGTCAGCCAATTGCGGACCCGCTGCGGCACCGGCGCACGGTATCTCCTGCCGTCCCAGGGGGTGTCTGAGCTTAACCCGCCATATGGCGGGTTAAGCTCAGACACCCCCTGGGGGAGGGAGGTTGCGCCGTGGATACACTGGCCGCAGTGCCGTCCGCGAGCGACTCGATCTCTCTCTACCGCCGCCACCGGCCCGGCTCATTCGACGAGGTGGTCGGCCAGCAGCACGTCGTGCGCACCCTGCGCAACGCGGTCGAGCAGGGCAAGGTCCACCACGCCTATCTCTTCGTCGGCTCGCGTGGCACCGGCAAGACCTCGATGGCGAAGATCCTCGCTCGCTCGCTCAACTGCGAGCGCGGTGGCCCGACCGTGACCCCCTGCGGGGAATGCGAGTCGTGCCTGACGATTGCCGCCGGCACCTCGATCGACGTGATCGAGATGGACGCCGCCTCCAACCGCTCGGTCGACGACGTGCGCGCCCTGCGCGAGCGCGTCGCCTACGCGCCCACCGGCGGCCGCTGGAAGGTCTACATCCTCGACGAGGCGCACATGCTGACCAAAGAGGCCTGGAACGCCTTCCTCAAGACGCTGGAGGAGCCGCCGCCGAACACGGTCTTCGTGCTCGCCACCACCGAGGCGCACAAGGTGATGGCGACGATCGCCGACCGCTGCCAGCGCTTCGACTTCCAGCGGCCCTCGCTGGAGCAGATCTCCGAGGTGCTGACGCGGGTCGCCGCCGCCGAGGGGATCGAGGCCGAGGACGCCGCCATGGCGATGATCGCTCGCTCGGCCTCGGGCAGCTTCCGCGACGCGCTCGGCACGCTCGACCAGCTGGTCGCCTTCGGCGGTGCCGGCACCTTTGGTGGGGAGGGGGAATTCGGCGGCAACAAGGGTGCCGTCGTCAAGCTCGACGACGTGCTCGAGCTGCTCGGCGCTGCCGACGCGGAGCTGCTCTTCGAGGCGGTCGACGCAGTTGCCGCCGAGGACCCGCGGCGGGTGCTGCTCGGGGTCGAGAAGATGGCTCGCTCGGGCCGCGACCCCGCTCAGTTCGCCCGCGACCTACTGGCGCATCTGCGCCACCTGCTCGTCACCCAGACGGT
>CAZQET010000360.1:0-2008 GCA_964591825.1 uncultured Conexibacteraceae bacterium | reverse complement strand
CTTCTCGCCCAACGGCGAGGCGAGTGACGGGTCCGGCAACGGGACGCTGAGGGCGCTCTTCGTCGGCGGCGAGTGGGAGCGCAAGGGCCTGCGCCCGGCGATCGAAGCGCTGCCCCACGCCCCCGGCGCCGAGCTCACGGTGGTCGGCGCCGGCGACGCCGAGGCCTTCAGCCGCACCGCCGAGCGGCTCGGGGTCGGCGACCGCGTCCGCTTCGTCGGCGCCACCGCCGACATCGCCTCCTGGTACCGGCGCAGCGACGTCTTCGTGCTGCCGACCGCGTATGAGTCCTTCTCCCTGGTCAGCTACGAGGCGGCCGCCTGCGGGCTGCCGCTGCTGGTCACCCGGGTCAGCGGGATCGAGGACCTCCTCCGCGACGGCGTCAATGGATGGTTCGTCGAGCGCGACCCCGCCGACATCGCCGCCCGCCTCCGTCGCCTCAGGGCAGAGCCGGCGCTGCGCCGGAGCATGGGAGAGGCCGCCCGCCGCGACAGCCTCGAGTACTCCTGGTCGCGGGTGGTCTCCTGCTACCGCGAGCTCTACGCGACGCTGGCCTGCGAAGCGGGCACGCCATGAGCCGGCGCCTGCTGGCGATCAGCCACCCCTGCGTCGTCGGCGTCAACCAGGAGGTCTACCGCGAGCTGCGCCGGCGCGGCTGGGAGGTGACCCTGGTGGTACCGCGCACCTGGCGCCACGAGTACTCGCCGGACCCGGTCGTGCCTGAGCCGATCGACGGGCTCGAGGGAGCGCTGCGCCTCACTCCGGTCGCCCTGGCCGGTCGGCCCCAGCGTCACGTCTACCTGACCGTCTGCCGCTCGCTCTGCCGGCGAGCCAGGCCGGACGTCGCCTTCATCGAGGCCGAGTCGTTCTCGCTGGCGGCGATCCAGTGGAGCCGGGCGCTCTTCCGCGAGGGCGTGCCGTTCGGCGTCCAGGCCGCCGAGAACATCGACCGCGCCCTGCCCGCGCCGGTGCGCTGGCAGCGCGCCCGCGTTCTGCGCCAGGCCGCCTTCGTCGCCGCCCGCGCGGACGGCGCCGGGCGGTTGGCGAGAAGCTGGGGCGCCCGGGGGGAGGTCGGACTGGCGCCGCACGCCGTGCCGGGCTGGGAGCTCGCGCCGGAGCGCGAGGACCGCCCGTTCACGGTCGGCTACGCCGGCCGCCTGGTCGAGAGCAAGGGCCTGCTCGACCTGCTCGCCGCGGTCCGCTCCCTGGAAGCCCCGGTCGAGCTGTTGCTGATCGGCAACGGCGAGCTGCGCGGGCGGCTCGAGGGACAGCGGCTGCCGGGCTCAGCGGTGCGCGTCCTCGACGACATCCCCCATGAGCAGATGGCGGGCGGCTACGCCCGCTTCGACGTGCTCGTCCTGCCCTCGCGCACGACGCCGACCTGGAAGGAGCAGTTCGGCCGGGTGATCGTCGAGGCGCTCTGGTGCGGCGTTCCCGTCATCGGCTCGGACTCCGGCGAAATCCCCTGGGTGATCGAGCAGACCGGCGGCGGCCTGGTCTACCCCGAGGGCGACAGCGAGGCGCTCGCCGACCGCCTGCGCCAGCTGCGCGCCGATCCCGAGCTTCGCCGCCGCCTGGCGAGCACCGGCCGCGAGCGAGTCGAGGCGCTCTTCTCCCTGCCCGCCGCAACCGACGCCCTCGAGCGGCTTCTGCTGGGCGCCTGCGAACCTGGCTCGACGGCGCGGTCAGCCTGGCCCGGAGGCGAACGAGATCCGCGCATCCGACATTGACCCCCCCAGAGTGGGGTCAATGTCGGATGCGCGGATCGATGTCTCGGCTTGGGCGCTCTGACGGAATACGGCGACTCAGGCGGCCGGAGCGCTTGCGTCCGGTTCGACCCGCCAGACCGAGGTCTGGGTCATCACGTTTTCGCTCTGGTGGACCAGGGGCCAGCTCGCCGGGACGCCCCAGTCCGCGAGGTCGTCGAGCCAATTGGTGTTGTCGATCGCGAGCAGGCCGCCGGGCTTCAGCTTGGGCAGCGCCTCGCGCACGCAGGCGAGGCGGTAGTGG
>CAZQET010000359.1:0-2517 GCA_964591825.1 uncultured Conexibacteraceae bacterium | reverse complement strand
CCAGCCCGGGCCTGGACCCATCCAGCCGCCCAGGAAGAAGGTCACGGCGATTCCCGAGACCACGAACATCTCGAGGTACTCGGCGAGCAGGTAGGAGCCGAAGCGCATTCCGCCGTACTCGGTCATGTAGCCCTGGACCAGCTCGGCGTCGGCCTCGGGGAGGTCGAACGGCGGGCGGCTCGTCTCGGCGAACGCGGCGACCATGAAGACGACGAAGCCGACGAACTGCGGGATGACCAGCCACATGCCGGCGCTGTCCTGGTGGGCGACGATCCCGGTCAGCGAGAGCGTCCCGCAGGTGATGATCACGCCGACGAGCGAGAGCCCCATCGAGACCTCGTAGGAGATCAGCTGCGCGGCCGAGCGCATCGCGCCGAGGAAGCTGTACTTCGAGCCCGACGCCCAGCCGCCGAGCATCAGGCCGTAGACGGCGATCGCGCTGAACGCGAACGCGAACAGCACGCCGATCGACGGGTCGACGCCGTAGAGGCCGACCTGCGTGCCGAAGATGTCGACCGTGTTGCCGAACGGCACGATCGCGAACGACACGCACGCGGTCACGATCGAGATCGCCGGCGCGATCGCGAACAGGAAGCCGACCGCGGTGCGCGGGCGGAACTCCTCCTTGACGAGCAGCTTGAAGATGTCCGCCATCGGCTGCAGCGCGCCGAACGGGCCGACGCGGTTGGGGCCGTAGCGGTTCTGGAAGCGGCCGAGAAGCTTGCGGTCCATCATCAGCGCGAGCGGGACCATGCTGAAGCCGACGATGAAGATGATCAGCGACTTCGCGATCTGGATCCACCAGGCTTCGGAGTAGCCGACGGTGGCCATCACCGCACTCACGCCGTCACCTCCACGCCCGCCCGCTCCACCGCGACGGTGTTACCGGTCAACTCCGACGCCCCACCGTTCGAAAGGCCGGCATCGAGGAAGGCGGTTCCGGCGGGCGTGTTGCCGCGCAGCGCCGCGGTCGCCGTCACGCTGCGGTCGTCAGCCGACACGCTCACGCGCTCTCCGTTCTCGATGCCAAGCCGTTCGGCGTCGGCCGGGCTCAACTCGACGGTGGCGCGGCGCGCCAGGAACTTCAACGCCGGCGCGTGCTCGACCTCGGGCGACGCCCAGATCGAGCGGAAGCTGCCGAGGCGCAGGCCGTCGTTGGCACTCGGCGCCGCGGCGGGTTCGCCGACGTCGAAAGGGCCGCTCGGGCCGGCCGGGAACGCCTCGGCCGCCGCACGCTCCTGCCAGCGCACCCCGCGCCCGCCGATCTCCTCCAACGTCAGTCCCGCGTAGAACGGCACGGCCTCGAAGAGCTGCTGGCTCGCCATCGGGCCAGTGAGCACCGGAGCTGTGTCGCGGAGGGTCGGTATATCGACCCTCCCTGACACACGTCGCTCCAACTCGGCCAGAATCGACCACTCGGCGCGGACGGAGCCCGGATGGCCGATGCCGGGGCGCAGGCGCTGGAGACGGCCGTCGGGGTGGGTGATCGTCCCTTCCTTCTCGGCGTAGGACTCGGCGGGGAAGACGACCGTGGCGTGCTCGCGCAGCTCGTCCGTCAGGAAGGACGCGTGCGCGATCACCGTGGACGCCCGCGCCAGCGCGCGGCGCCACAGCGGCGCGTCGGCGTAGTCGCGGACCGGGTCGACGTGCAGGAGGTACAGCGCGGCCAAGTCGCCGTCGGCGGCGGCCGCCGCGATCTCGCGCGCAGAGCGGCCGGAAGGCGCGCCACCGGCATCCGCACCCTCCCCCCTCGCAGCCGAACCAGCCGCGCCGGCGCCCTCGACCGCGGCCGGGCTGAGCGCAGAAAGCTCGGAGTAGCCCGGCCCCACATTCGGCAGCACGCCCGCCTCGCGGAGACCGCGACCGTTGGCGGTACACGGAACCTCCAGCAGACCCGCGCCCTGACGCTCGGCCAGGCCCAGACGCGAGGCGACGTTCAAAAGCGCCGGCAGCGCAGCGGTGCCAACGCGCTCGCCCCACAGGATCACCACGTCGCCCCGGCCGTCCTCGCTGAGCAGATCCGCCAGGGCACGAACGGCCTTGGGATCAGCGTCCGCGGCGGCGCACAGCGCGTCCACGTCCCCGACGGATCCCAACGCCGCCTCCAACGCCGCCACAAACGCCGGCTCCGCACCCGGCGCATACCGCAGCCACAGCTTCGCGTTCGGGTCCAAAGAGCTGGGCCGCGGCGTCGCGACCGCGAGCCGCACGCCGCGGCGGCGCACGCCCTTGCGGATCCGCAGGTCGAGGATCGGCGCCTCGTCGACCGGCTCGGTGCCGAGCACCAAAACCGTGTGGGCGAACTCGATGTCGGGAACGGTTGCCCCCAGCGCCGGCGCGGCGAGCGCGCGCGCAAGCTCCAGCGGCAGGGGCCCGTTCACGCGCGAGTCGACGTCGGCGCTCCCCAGCCCTTCGCGCACGAGCCGCTGGAGCAGGAAGCCCTCCTCGTTGGTGGCTTGGCCACCAACAACAGCACCGACCCGTCCTTTGTGTCTCGCGAGCCCACCCGCCACCTCC
>CAZQET010000358.1:0-6319 GCA_964591825.1 uncultured Conexibacteraceae bacterium | reverse complement strand
AGCTTCACCGGGATCTGCAGCTCGTCGGCGATCGCGAGGACGATGCCGCCCTTGGCGGTACCGTCGAGCTTGGTCAGGACGACGCCGTCAACCGCGACCGCCTCGGCGAAGATCTTCGCCTGGCGGAGGCCGTTCTGGCCGGTGGTTGCGTCGATCGAGAGCAGCGTCTCGTGCGGGGCGCCGGGCAATTGCTTGGCGATCACGCGACGCACCTTGGTCAGCTCGTCCATCAGGTTGCCCTGCGTATGCAGGCGGCCGGCGGTGTCGATGATGACCACGTCGGCGCCGCGGGCACGGGCGGCCTCAACCGCGTCGAAGGCGACGGCGCCGGGGTCGGCGCCCTCCTGAGAGCGGACCAGCTCCACCCCCGCCCGCGCGGCCCACTCGGCCAGCTGCTCGGCGGCGGCGGCACGATAGGTGTCCCCGGCGGCCAGCACGACGGAGAGCCCGAACTCCTTCGATAGGTGCCAGGCGATCTTGCCGATCGTCGTCGTCTTGCCGGTGCCGTTGACGCCGACCATCAGCAGCACGGCGGGCTCGCCGCTGAGATCGATCGGGGCGCGGGCGGTGCCGGCAACCTCGGCGAGGATCTCGATCAGGCGTGCCTGCACGGCCTCGCCGTCGGCCGGCACGGCGCCCGCCTCGACCTCGTGCTCGAGCCGCTCGACCACCTTGGCCGTCGTCGGAGCGCCCGCGTCGGCGAGGATCAGCGCCTCCTCGAGCCGCTCCCAGGTCTCCTCATCGATGCGTTCGAAAAAGCTCGCCGAGAGCTCCTCGGCAAGCGCTTTGCGACTCTTGGAGAGGCTCTCGCGCAGGCGGCGGAAGACGCCGCGGCGCTGCTCCTCGGCCTCAGGCTCCGCCGAACCGTTCGCGCTCGCGCGCGAACCGAGGTCGAGTATCTCCTGCCAGGTCGTCGCCATCGTCGTCGGTCTCGCCGCCGGAGGCTACCCGGGCGGCGGCGCCGAGCTCCTCCACGGCTTCGTCGAGATAGTCGGAGAGACGTTCGGCATCGGGCACCGCGGCGCGGTCGGCGAGGATGCCGAAGCCGATTTTGCCGTTGTAGCTGACGATCGCGATCGCCAGCGCGTGACGACGAGCGAGGAAGCCGACGGGGAAGACGCCAGTGACCTCGCGCCCGAGCACGTAGAAGGGGATCTGCGGGCCGGGGAAGTTCGTCACCAGCAGGTTGAAGAGGCGAGTGGAGAAGTTGATCGCCGCCGTCGGCCGCAGCAAGACCGGCGGGGCGAAGTCGCGGAACCAGTCGTTCAGGCCCCAGATCGCCTCGGCGCCGAGCGGTTGCTTGGAGGACTTGAGCGCCTCCATGCCGGCGTGCACGGCCAGCAGCCGCTCGACCGGATCGGCGATGCCGACCGGCAGCGGCCCGCGCATCGCGGTCAGCCGGTTGCCCAGCTCCCCCTCCTCATCGATCGTGCGGACCGAGACTGGGACGAGGGCTTTCAGCTCCATGTCCTCGGTGGAGACCTCGCGATCGTGCAGCCAGCGCCGCAAAGCACCCGCGGTCGCCGCCAGGATCACGTCGTTGACGGTGACCCCGAGCGCGTTCTTGATCCGCTTCACGTCGGCAAGCGGGAACTCGGCCCAAGCGAAGCTGCGCGCCGGGCCGATGTCGACGTTCAACGGCACCTTCGGCGCCGGCTTGAACCAGGCCGAGGTCACCTCCCAGAGACCGGCAACCCCATCGGCTGTGCGCTTGCGAGCCCTGCCGGGCTGGCGCGCGGCTCGGCCCAGCCAGCGCGTCAACCGCCGCAGCGTCGCCCAAACGCCGCTGAAGGCGCGGGCGAGGAGGGCGCCGTGCGAGGGCGACTGTTGCGGATCCCAGGGCGCTTCCTCGCGCGAGGGCACCGGGTTGGCCTCCGGGTCGAAGAGCAACTTGCCGATGTCGACCGCGGAGAAGCCGTCGGCGAGCGCGTGATGGGTCTTGTAGACGATCGCGAAGCGGTCGCCCTCGAGACCCTCGACCATGACCAGCTGCCAGAGCGGTCGCGAGCGATCCAGCGGCGGCGAGAGGATCTCGCCGACCAGGTCGTGGAACGCCGCCTCGTCGCCCGGCGCCCGCAGCTTCACCCTGCTCAGGTGATTGTCGAGCCGGAAGTCTGGATCGTCTACCCAGAAGGGCGTCCCCAGGCCGAGCGGCGGGAAGGCGAGGCGCTGGCGCAAGCGAGGTAGGTGGTGCACCCGGCTGCGAATGTGCGTGGCGAAATCATCCTGGCTGGGCGGCTCGCCGTTACAGACCAGCACCGCGCCGATCGCCATGTGCCCATTGGACCGCTCGTTGGCCAGGAACGACGTGTCGAACGACGTCAGCCTGTCCATATGCCGCTGCGCCATATTTCCCCTCCTTTTCTTCCCCTGAGGACAGCGTAGCGGCGAGCTCGCGCCTGGAACGTTCTGTTTCCTTTAAGGCGATGCAGGACACGCGTGCTGCGTTGACCACGCCATGAGCGCAAAAGAGGGTGGGTCAGGCGGCTTCTGCGGAGCTGCGCGGAGCTGCCCCTGGCGACTGCTCACCGAGCAGGCCTGGCTCCGAACGCTCGGTGTCCCTGTCCCCGGACGCCTCACCCTCCTCGGCAACACCGGCAAATGGAGGCGGCGTGGCATCGGCGTCTGCGCTCGCTTCCCGGTCGTCCCAGCCCGCATCCTCCCCGATTTCGCGTGGCAGCCGGCGGGAGACGACCTTGGTGATGCCGTCGCCCCCCATGCTCACGCCATAGAGCACGTCGGCGGCGTCCATCGTGCGTTTCTGGTGAGTGACGATGACGAACTGGGCGCGATCGGAGAAGCGCCGGATGAGCTGCAGGAAGCGGTCGATGTTGGCGTCGTCGAGGGCGGCCTCGACCTCGTCGAGGATGTAGAAAGGGCAGGGCCGGGCGAGGAAGACGGCAAAGACGAAGGCGATTGCGACCAGCGACTTCTCGCCGCCGGAGAGCAGCGAGAGCTTGCGGGTCGACTTGCCGGCCGGCGTCACCTCGATCTCGACGCCGAACTCCTCGCGCCGCTCCTCGCCCTCCTCGTCCTCCTCCTCGGCGGAAGCATCGCCGGACGCGCCTTCCGCCTCGGTCTCGGGCACGGCACGCAGGCTGACCCGCCGCAGCCTGCCCCGACCGCCCGGGAAGAGGTGCTCGACCATCTCCTCGAAGTTCTTCGCGGTCGCCTCGAAGGTCTCCTCGAAGGCGCGCTCGATCTCGCGGTCGATGTCGCGGATCAGCGCCTCCAGCTCGCGCATGCCGCGCTCTGTGTCCTCGCGCTGGGCCTGCAGCGACTCGACGTGCTCGCGCGCCTCCTCGTACTCCTGCTCGGCTAGTGGGTTGACCGGCCCGATCTGGGCCCGCCGGCGCTCGAGCCGCTCGAGCCGGCGCCCGATCTCGGTCCGCTCCTCCTCGCTCAGCGCCTGCTCGGCCGGCTCGATCTCCTCGCCCAGCCGCTCGGCGATCGAGGCCAGCTCCTTGGCGGCCTCGGCGCGGCGGTCGCCGAGGTGCGCCGCCTCGACCTCGACCTCGGTGAGCCGGTCCGAGGCGGCCCTCATCTCGGCCTGCAGCTCGTACTCGCGCTGTGAACAGGCGCGCATCTCCTCGGCGATCTCATCGCCATCGCCCTCGCCGCCGACGACCCGCTGCTCGATCCGCTCGACCCGGGCGCGCAGGGCGGTCTCAGCCGCACTCGCCGCCGCGGCCGCCGCCCGCACGTCGTCGAGCAGCTCCTCGCCCGCCGCAAGGCGACCGCGCAGCAGCTCGCGGGCGCGCTCGCCGAGCAGGCCCTCGGCGCGGCGGGCATGGCGGATGGCACGCTCCGCCCCACCGCGGACTGCGCCCAGCGCCGTCTCGCGCGCCGACTCGCTGGCCTCGGCCGAGCGGGCGCGCACGAGGCCCTCGGCGGCGGCGCCGAGTCCGGCGTCGATCTCACCCAGCTCCTCCTCGAGCTTGCGGGCGCGCTCTCCCGGCGCCGCCGAGGCGCCGACGTCGAGCGTCAGGGGGCCGAGCTCGGTCCGCAGCGCCTCGAGACGGCCGGCGATCTCGCCCTCGCGATCGGCCAGGCCGGTGGCGCGGATCGCGATCCGCTGCTGCTCGCCGCGCAGCTTGGTCAGCACGCCCCAGGCCTGGGTGCGCTCCCGGTCGCGGGCAGCGAAGCGCTCCTCGGCGGCGCGCCGCTGCTCGCTCACCTTCGTCAGCTTCTCCTCCAGCGCCGCGCGCTGGGCGCGGGCCTCACTCGCCGCCTTCTCCGCGGCGGCGGCGCGATCGGCGCCGAAGCGCAGCTCCTCGGCGACCAGCTGGCCGCGCAGGCCAAGCTCCTCGCGCTCGATCCGCGCTCCCAGCTCGGCCGCCTGCGCCTGGCGCTTCAGCGGCCGCAATCGCGCCCGCGCCTCGCGCTCGAGGTCGAGGGCGCGGTCGAGATTGTCGCGGGCGGCGCGCAGCTTCAGCTCCGCCCGCCGCCGCCGCTTGCGGTGCTTGCCGAGGCCGGCCGCCTCCTCGATCAGCAGGCGGCGCTCGCGCGGCTTGGAGTGGACGATCGACTCGACCCGTCCCTGGCTGATCACCGAGTGCATCTCGCGGCCGAGATTGGTGTCGGAGAGCACCTCGACCACGTCGACGAGCCGGCAGCGGGCACCGTTGAGGCGGTAGCCGCCCTCACCGGAGCGGTCGAGGCTCCGCCTGATCGCGATCTCGGAGAGCTCGGTGGCGGCGCGGCCCTCGGAGTTGTCGATCGTCACCTCGACTTCGGCCTGGCGGCGCTGACCAACGCCCTTGCCTCCGGCTGAGATCACGTCCTGCATCGAGGCGCCGCGGATCGCGCCGGGGCTCTGCTCGCCCAGGGCCCAAAGCACGGCGTCGGTGATGTTCGACTTGCCGGAGCCGTTGGGGCCGACGATCACGCTGACCCCAGGCGAGAACTCGAGCTTCACCCGCTCGGGGAACGACTTGAAGCCCTTCATCTCGATCGATCTCAGGTACATGCGCTGTTCCTAGTCTCCGCCCCCACGACCCTTGGACGCCCTAGCCTCGCGGGCGAGTCGGACGCAAAGGCATCCCTAGTCCCCAAGCCGTTTCAGCGCCTGCTCGGCCGCGGCCTGCTCGGCCGCCTTCTTGCTCCGCCCCTCGCCCTCGCCGACCCGCTCGGAGTCGACGATCGCCGCCACCTCGAACCTGCGCCGGTGTGGCGGCCCGGATTCGTCGGTCACTTCGCAGCTTACGCGCAGGCGTTGACGCGCCAGCAGCTCCTGCAGCTCCGACTTGAAGTCGACCCGGGTCTCGGCGGCGTGTTCAATCCGCGGCTCGAAGGCGACCGCCACCGCGGCCGCGACCTGATCGAAGCCGAAGTCCAGGAAGCAGGCGCCAATCAGGGCCTCGGTTGCCTCGGGCAGGGGCCGCTCACCGCCGAGCAGGACCTCGGCCGGGATGCCCGTCGGCGTGCCCTCGGGCTCGGCTGCGCGCAGCATCTCGGGGACGCCGAGGTCGAGGCCGACCGCGGCGCAGGAGACGCCGCTCACGGCCTGGTTGTGGATCTTGGTCAAGCCGCCGGCGTCGACGCCGGGGAAGCGCTCGACCAGCTCGCGGGCGACGGCGAGAGCGAGGACGCTGTCGCCAAGGTAGGCGAGCCGCTCGTAGGACTCGGTCCGGTCCGCGGTCCAGGAGGAATGGGTGAGCGCTTGGCGCCGCAGGTCCTCGGGCAACGCCTCAATCAGCTCAGCGAGCGTCTGCGCGCTCACGCCGGCGCGTGCTCGAGCACGAAGTCGACGGCGTCGCCAACCGTCGAGATCTTGGCGGCCTGCTCCTCGGAGACGGATATCTCATAGGTGTCCTCGAGCTCCATCACCAGCTCGTAGAGGTCGAGCGAGTCGGCGTCGAGGTCCTCCTTGAAGCGACTGCCCTCGGCGATCCCCCTCGCATCGATCTCGAGCTCCTCGGCGAGGTGGTCGCGGACCAAGGTGAGGACTTCCTCGCGGGTCACGCGGACACCTTCCATTCGCGCTCAAATCGGCGCGGACTCGAATGACCGGCAATCACCGCGCCGATTTGAGCGCTCATATGCCTTTCCTATCACGCCTCGCGCGCCTTGGCGCGATCCGCCAGCTCGCCGCGACCGGCGCCCCCCTCGCGCAGCAGCGCAGCGGTGCGGCCAACCGCGTCTACCTCGATGCAGCGGGCGGCGAGCCGGATCGCGTTGGCGATGCCCTCGGCGCCGGCGCTGCCGTGGCCGACGACGGCGATGCCGCGCAGGCCGAGCAGGATCGCGCCACCCGTGGCGTCGGGATGCAGCTCGCGGCGCAGGCCGCCGAGAGCCGGGCGCATCAGCAATCCCCCGG
>CAZQET010000357.1:0-3542 GCA_964591825.1 uncultured Conexibacteraceae bacterium | reverse complement strand
GGCGGTAGCCGAACAGCACGTCATCCTGGGTCATGCGGCTCCTCTCTTTGTTTGGCGACGTTGAGACTGAGCCGCAAAGCGGACGACCCCTGCCGGCCGGCAGGGGTCGTCGCACTTCAAGCGTCTATGGACCCCGCGGGTTTCGCGGGGACTCGGGGTTAGTTCAGACTAGGCTACCTCGCCGTTCGCCTCCGCCGCCGCCGCTTCGGCGGCCAGCTCGACGCTGCGGGCGACGCGGAGGCTCTGGAGGGCGTCCACCTCCCAGTCGTCCCCGAGGCAGCCTACCCTCAGGAAGAGGCGGGTTACGGCGTCCATGTACTCGCCCCCCGGGACGGCGCCGCCGCGCACGGCGGGTCGCTCGAGTGGCGTCGGGCTCAACTCCATCAGGAGGTCGTCGGTGCAGGAGCGGATGCCGCGCTTCGCGAAGTCGGTCTCGTTCTCGCTGTGGACCGAAACGCAGGAGACAGCCGTGAAGCCAGCGCTCTGCAGCGCCCCGAAGAGGGCGACCCAAGCGCCAGGCTCATGGTTCGCATAGCTGAAGACGAGGCGCCCCCCTGGACGGAGCGCCCGGTGGCAAGCCCTGAAGACGGGCACCAGCGCCCGCCCGTATGCCTCGCCATCCGCGTTCAGTCCGGCGGCCGCGTTGGAGGCCGCCTCGCCTTCGAGTGGCTCCATCGATAGCCCCGCCCAGCCCCGGAAGAGGAGCGAAAGCTCACCGTAGTGAACGTCGTCGTGGTATGGCGGGTCGGTGAGGACGACATCGATGTCGCCCTGGTTTTCGAGCGCTGCCGAATCACCACAGGTGACGGTGACCTCGTGCTCGTCGGCGACGTTTTCGTGAAACCACTCCGCCGCCTTACTCAGAGAACGCACGCGCCGCGTCACGGTTCCTCGTCCGATGTCCCCCGCGCCCCAAACGTTCAGCTCCGGCACGAAAGTGGAGAAGTTGAAGCGATGGCCGGCGGTGGCGTCGTTGCACTTCAGGTAGAAGCGGTCCCAGCGACTGAGGAAACCGGCGAACTCGGCAGTGCCGATGATCGCCATCCGCAGGGTGGCCGTGACCCGAGCGTCCTCGCTTGCCTCCTCGGCCAGACCGAGCAGGGTCTCGGTGACCGCCCGCTGGCGGTCCGGATAGAGATCCTCCCAGCGCTCGAACCCATGGCGGAGCAGGACTTTGGTCTCCGCCCCCTCAGGAATCGGGCCGAGCCTCCCCGTCGGTTGCCAGCCCCGCTCGGCCTGCTTGATCTCCGTCTCGGTGGGCACGGAGAACTCGCGGCCATCCTCGCCGGCGCGCTCGACCAGGACCACCTCCCAGTTCCAGGGCTCGGCCTCGACGCGATCGGAGAGCCGGTCGCTGTGACCGCAGTGGGCACATTCGATCAAGCGCTTGCTCGTGTAGAAGGCTGCCGGGTCGGTCTTCCTCTCGCACTTCGGGCATTCCTGCCTGCTGCCCTCACGTCCCTCGAAGACGTGGCCGGCGGGGCAAGCGAGAATTGCCTCGGGGCGTTTCCGCTCCCTGCGCTGCAGCAGCGTCAGCAGGCTGTACGGAAATTGGCGTTGGGCGGCACCGCAGTCGGTGCAACGCCCGACCGCGACGCGGAAGGTGTGCGCGATCGTGCCCGGCGAACCGTTCGACATCTCGGTCGCGTAGGCGTCGCGCAGGAAATCGGCCGCCAGCTCGCCGAGCACGTCATGGGCGGCTTCCAGATCGGCCGGGTCGGGCAGGTCGAGCATCCGCTCAATCCCCATCGCCGCCCAGGGATTGATGTCCCGCGCCTGCACCCGGTGGCCTTCCCGCAGGGCGACGAGCGGAATCGTCCCCCCACCCGCAAACGGGTCCAACACGTCGAGAACCGGCCGCCCGAGCGCCTCCCTTCCCGCCCTCAGCACGGCCGCGTTGACCGCACCGGTCCTGCGCGCCCACCAGCGAAAGGTGCTCAGCGGCGGCAGGTGCACCTCGCGGTTGCGACTCTCGCGCCGCGCTTCCTCGGAAACGGTCTCGGGATCGAAGCGCTCGAGGATGCTGGCCGGAGGAGATGAGGGGACGATGCTGAGCGGCTCCTCCACCGCAACGGCAGGGTGCGGGACGGCGGCTATGAAGTCACCGCCTCGATGCAATCGACCAGCTCGCCGATGCTGCGATCGCTGAACAGCAGGCCACCGAAGCGCAGCGCCAGCCGATCAGTCTCATGTCGGGACGCCCAGCCCAGCCCGGTGAGGACGATCGCGTGCGGCAGGGGCGACTTCGGAATCTGCAGGAGGCCGTCGCCGTTGGCCCGAGCCGTGCCGCCATCCCTCGCCGCGCTGAACGTCACGGCAAACGTGGGGCCTCCTGAGGAATCGACGGTGACCACGCCGACGCGCTTGTCCGGGATCCCCGCAAGCTCCTGCAGAGCCAGCTGGTTGACTTTGCCGCCGACGGTACTGGCTCGGCGGAAGTCGACTCCCCGTTCGCCCAACCTCGCCCCAACCTCGTTGGCGACTGCCCTGCTCGGCCACTTGGAGGTCTTGTTCTTGTGGGAGAGCCAGGGCCCGTCGACGGCGCGCTGCATGAGCAGATGCCCGTAGGGAACACCTTTGGCGTGGAAGTCCTCGATCGCCCTCCAGCCCTTCTTGCCGCTCATCAGCTCCGGTGCTCGCGCCGGGACCGCTCCGGAGATCGGCGATTCGACCTTTCCCGCGACGAGCCGATCGAAATACTCGAGCAGGCCGGCGAGTTGTTCCTCGGTCCACGATTTGCCGGCGCCGAACCAGGCCCGGGCGTCCGCCGGCGAGACTCCCACCGCGAGGCAGAGCGCCTCGATTGCGAGGGAATTCGCGTGCTGGGCCTTCATCACCCCCCGGGGGGTCAGCCCGGAGAGCCTCCCCCCGTCGGCGTGTGCGAGCAGCGCCTCGATCGCGGCGGCGAACTTCGCCGGTGACGGCAGCTCGTCGGTCGCGAATAGGACCCGCGAGGTATCGAGATCGGAGCTGGCGACCTCGCGAGTGACTCGGCGCAACGCCACAGGATCGACGTCCTCACCTTCGGCTTCGAGCAGCGCCCGCAGCAATTGCGTCCAGTTAGTCTCAGGAGGCATCGGATGGCCCTCGGCGATCCAGGAGATCGCGTCCTCGAGTTCCGTCCTTCCAGTCGCGGCGAGGATCGTCGCGATGGCGGTGGAGAGCTTCGCAGTCATGGAAAAGACACTAGGCGCCCGAGCGGCGGAGACCTATGCCGCCGGCAGGCCGGGCTCGAGCTCCGTCGCCAGCAGCCTCAGCGCCGCCGTTCGCCAGCGCGCCCGCTCGTGGCCGTCGACGGGAAGCAGAGGCGCGAGGGAGCCAGCGGAGACATGTCCGGCGATCACGTGCTCGCCGTCCTGGCCCAGGCGCACGACGACCAGGCTCCAGTCCGGGTCGGCCAGCCCGGCTTCGACCTGATTGCGAGTCAAGATCACTGTGACCGCGGCCGCAAAGGAGCGCGTCGCCTTCACCTCGAGACGCCGCAGCGAGCCGTCAACCCTGGGGGCGACCACGTCGTATCCGAGCTCGTCCGAGACCAGGCT
>CAZQET010000356.1:0-2809 GCA_964591825.1 uncultured Conexibacteraceae bacterium | reverse complement strand
CGCTTCCTCGAGGTGCGCACCGAGCCGCTCGAGCCGGTCTCCACGGTCGGCTCCGGCGACGCCTTCCTCGCCGGCTACGTCGCCGCCCGCTACGACGGGCGACCGACCGACGAATGCCTCGCCTACGGCGTCGCCTGCGGGGCCGAGTCGACGCAGCACTTCGGTGCCGGGACGCTCGACCGCAACCAGGTCGAGCGCCTGCTGGGCGAGGTCCACGTCCAGGACTTGGAGGTCCCCGCCGAAGTGTAGGCTGGGTCCTCAACGCCACCCTGGAGGACCTAATTGGAGATCGACATCGGTCGAGGGAAGAAGGGGCGGCGCGCCTACGGATTCGACGACATCGCGATCGTCCCGTCGCGCCGCACACGCGATCCCGACGACATTGACATCAGCTGGACCCTCGGGCCCTACCGGTTCGACCTGCCGCTCGTCGCCTCGGCGATGGACGGCGTGGTCAGCCCCGACACCGCGGTGCTCGTCAACGAGCTCGGCGGCCTCGGCGTGCTCAACCTGGAGGGGATCTGGACCCGCTTCGAGAACACCGAGGAGCAGCTCGAGGCGATCGCCGCTGCGCCCGTCCACGAAGCGACGCGGATCATGCAGAGGATCTACACCGAGCCGGTAAAGCCGGAGCTGATCGGACGGCGGATCGCCGAGATCAAGGAGCGCGGCGCGGTTGCCTGTGGCTCACTGACGCCGCAGAAAGTGCGCGAGCACTACGAGATCGCGGTCGAGGCGGGGATCGACATCCTCGTCATCCAGGGCACGGTGATCTCGGCCGAACACGTTTCGACCACGGTCGAGCCGCTCAACCTGAAGGAGTTCATCGCCGAGGTGCCGGTGCCGACCGTGGTCGGCGGCTGCGCCTCCTACTCGACCGGACTGCACCTGATGCGAACCGGTGCGGTCGGCGTGCTGGTCGGGGTCGGACCCGGCGCCGCCTGCACGACCCGCGGCGTGCTCGGCATCGGCGTGCCGCAGGCGACCGCGATCGCCGACGTGGCGGCGGCCCGCTCGCAGCACATGCTCGAGACCGGCGAGTACGTCAACGTGATCGCCGACGGCGGCATGCGCACCGGCGGCGACGTCTCCAAGGCGATCGCGGTGGGTGCGGATGCCGTGATGGTCGGCTCGCCGCTGGCCCGCGCCAAGGAGGCTCCGGGTCGCGGCTTCCACTGGGGGATGGCGACCTTCCATCCCTCGCTGCCGCGCGGCACTCGCGTCTCGACCAGACAGGACGGGACGATGGAGGAGATCCTGCTCGGTCCCGCGCAGGAGAACGACGGCACCTTCAACCTGATGGGCGCGCTGCGCACCTCGATGGCCACCACTGGCTACGAGGACATCCGCTCGTTCCAGCGGGCCGAGGTGATGGTGGCGCCGGCGTTGATGAGCGAGGGCAAGAAGCTGCAGACCGAGCAGGCGGTCGGCATGGGGTCCAACGGTCGCGCGGCGGTCTCCGCCGGTGTTGGAGTCGCCGACGACTGAGGCCGGCACCCCAGCGGTGCCGGCCCAGGCCTCAGAGGAGATCCTCGTCCTTGACTTCGGTGGGCAGTACTCGCAGTTGATCGCCAGGCGCATTCGCGAATGCGGGGTGTTTGCGGAGTTGCTGCCGTCCACGACGCCGCTGGAGAAGATTCGGGAGCGGGCTCCCAGGGGGCTGGTGCTCTCCGGTGGGCCCGCCTCCGTCTATGAGCCGGGGGCGCCCGCCTTTCCGACCGAGCTGCTGGATCTGGAGATTCCGATGCTGGGGATCTGTTACGGGATGCAGGCGATGGTCCGCGCGCTCGGGGGCAAGGTCGAGGCGGCCGAGGCGGGGGAGTTCGGGCGGACCGATCTGACGCTGACCGACGACGGCGGGCGCCTGCTCGGCGGGCTGCCCGAGGAGCAGCATTGCTGGATGAGTCACCGGGACGCGGTATTCGAGCCGCCGGAGGGGTTCACGGCGCTGGCCTCGAGCCCCGGCTCGCCGGTGGCGGCCTGCGAGTTCCCGGAGCGGGGGCTGTACGGGATCCAGTTCCACCCCGAGGTGGTCCACACGCCCTACGGGACTGAGATCCTGACCCGCTTTCTGCGCGACGTCGCCGGCTGCGAGGAGGAGTGGTCGCCGCAGTCGGTGATCGCCGAACAGGTCGAGCGGATCCGCGCCCAGGTGGGGGAGGGGCGGGTGATCTGCGGTCTCTCGGGCGGCGTCGACTCCTCGGTAGCGGCGCTGCTGGTGCACCGGGCGATCGGCGAGCAGCTCACCTGCGTCTTCGTCGACCACGGGCTGATGCGGCTCAACGAGGCCGAGCAGGTCGTCGCCGCCTTCGAGCAGTTCGGCATCCCGCTGGTTCACGTCGAAGCCGAGGAGCGCTTCCTCGCCAGGCTGGCCGGCGTCGAGGAGCCCGAGCGCAAGCGCAAGATCATCGGCGAGGAGTTCATCCGGGTCTTCGAGGAGGAGGCGACGAGGCTCGAGGACGCCGCCTACCTGGTCCAGGGAACGCTCTACTCGGACGTGATCGAGTCGGGCGGCAGCGACAACGCCGCGACGATCAAGTCCCACCACAACGTCGGCGGCCTGCCCGACGACCTCGAGTTCGAGCTGGTCGAGCCGCTGCGGATGCTGTTCAAGGATGAGGTGCGAGCGGTCGGCGCCGAGCTCGGCCTGCCCGAACGGATGGTCTGGCGCCAGCCCTTCCCCGGGCCCGGTCTGGCGATCCGCATCGTCGGCGGCGAGGTCAACAAAGAGCGGCTCGACATCCTCCGCGCCGCCGACGCGATCCTGCAGGAGGAGATCCGCGCCGCCGACCTCTACCGCCAGCTCTGG
>CAZQET010000355.1:0-1814 GCA_964591825.1 uncultured Conexibacteraceae bacterium | reverse complement strand
CGACGACGCGACCTCCTCGGTCGACGCGACCACCGAGGCGGCAATCAAGCGTGGGTTGCGCGAGGCGATGGAGGGACGGACGACCTTCGTCATCGCCCACCGCCTCTCCACGGTCGCGCTCGCCGACGAGGTTGTTGTGATGGACGGCGGCCGCATCGTCGACCGCGGCACGCACGAGGAGCTGATGGCCGGCTGCTCCTTCTACCGCGAGATCGCCGAGCACGGCCTCGCCGACTCGGTCTTCCTCCAGCGCGACCTCGAAGAGCGCGAGGAGCTGGCAAGACTGTGAGCAAGTGGCGCTTCATGTTCGGGCTGCTGCGGCCCTACCGCGGGCGGGTGGCACTGACGGCCGTGGCGATCCTGGTGGCGACCGGGACAGCGCTGGCACCTCCCTACCTGGCGGGCAGGGCGATCGACTCAGGGATTGTCACTGGGGACGTCTCCTCGCTCGATCTGATCGTCGTCGCCTTCGTCGTCGTCGCGGCGCTCTACGCGGGCGCCTCTTTCCTGCAGACATACCTGGTCGGTTGGGTCGGAACGCGCGCCCTGCAGGATCTGCGCGAGCGCGTCTTCACGCACCTGCAGTCGATGTCGATCGGCTTCTTCACCCGGCGCAGCCCCGGTGTGCTGATCAGCCGCCTGACCAACGACATCGAGGCGCTCAACCAGCTGGTCACCGACGGCGTCGTAACGATGCTCTCCAGCTCGCTGACCCTGGTCGGGGTGGTCGTGATCCTGCTCGTGCTCGACGTGAAGCTGGCCCTGGTCACCTTCCTCACCTTCCCACTGGTCGCTGCCGCCAGCGTCGTCTTCCGGATTGCCTCGCACGGCGCCTACCGGCTGACGCGGGAGCGAATCGCGGCGGTAACCGCCTACCTGCAGGAGACGCTGAGCGGCGTGCGGGTGGTGCGCAGCTTCGGCCAGGAGCCGCAACACGCCGAGGCGATGACCGAGCTCAACGAGGCCAATCGGGAAGCCAACATGAAGACCGTCTACCTCAATGCCTCCTACTTCCCGGCGATCGAACTGCTCTCGACCGTGGGGATCGCGGCAATCCTGCTCTATGGCGGCACGCAGGCAATCGACGGAGCGATCCAGATCGGCCTGATCGTCGCCTTCGTCGGCTACCTGCAGGTCTTCTTCGAACCGATCCAGCAGCTCTCCCAGCTCTACACGACCTTCCAGCAGGGCATGGCGGCGCTGGACAAGATCTTCGAGCTGCTGGAGACCAAGCCCGACATGGTCGACGCCCCGGACGCGATCGACCCCGGCGAGCTCCGCGGCGAGATCGAGATGCAGGACGTCTGGTTCTCCTACGCCGCCCCTGAAACGCTGACTTCGTCTTTTCCGGACACATATGTCCAAAAAACACGAAGTCAGCGGGAGGAGGAGCAGGGGGACTGGGCGATGCGGGGGGTTTCGTTGCACGTGCCGCCGGGGCAGACGCTGGCGCTGGTGGGGGCGACGGGGGCGGGGAAGTCGACCTTTGCCAAGCTGGTCGCCCGCTTCTACGACCCGCAACGGGGCCGGGTGCTGGTCGACGGGCACGATCTGCGCGGGCTGCGGCAGCAGGCGCTGCGGTCGCAGCTGGGAATCGTGCCGCAGGAGGGCTTCCTCTTCTCCGGCAGCGTGCGCGAGAACATCGCCTTCGGGCGGCCGGACGCCACGCTGGAGGAGATCGAGGCCGCCGCGGCCGCGGTTGGGGCAAGCGAGTTCATCGCCGGTCTCCCAGAGGGCATCGAGACGCAGGTCGGCGAGCGTGGCGTGCAGCTCTCTGCCGGCCAGCGCCAGCTTGTCGCCTTCGCCCGCGCCCT